>JAMOMO010000518.1 GCA_027067035.1 Desulfobulbaceae bacterium | reverse complement strand
TTCAAATGATGAAATCGGCGGGCTTGCCAACTCCATCGACAGGATGCGGATCAGTGTGAACAAACTCTTGAAACGCACCTGCCCGGATCGGAAAGGGAAGAAAAAATAGGGTACTTTCCCATGTTTGTTTTAAGGCCGCTGCACAGTATGTGCAGCGGCCTTTTTTTTGTGGCTGCAGGGAGACGAGGTTTTTCGGAAATGACTGCAGCGGCGATGTGGCTGCTGAATGCTGATGCGGGGAGTCAGTTCTGCTGCCTGAGTACCTTTCGGATAATGCGTGCTATCTCTTTTGTGACCACTGGTTTAATGATATATTCTCTGATACCGATGGCATGGGCCTTGTCCTCACTGATTAGTTCGCTGAAACCGGTGCACATGATCACCGGAAACCGGGGGGTGATACTCAGGACCTTTCTGGAGAGTTCCGCGCCCGTCATATGCGGCATGGTCATATCCGTTATGAGGAGATCAAAAGCTTCCGGCCGGGCCGTAAAGATTTCAAGGGCTTCTCTGCTGCTGTTTGTTGCGGTCACGGTGTATCCGAGGTTTTCCAGGATACGTTTCTCCAGGGCAACGATGCTCTCCTCGTCATCCACAAGAAGAATGTGCTCATCTCCGGCCCGGATTTCTGTTTCCGGTGAGGTCTCCGGATCCTGACAGGTGTCTGTAACTCTGGGGAGGTATACCTGAAACGATGTTCCCTGACCCGGTTCACTGTAGACAGAAATATGTCCGCCGTAATTCTTGACGATGCCATGGATCAGGGCAAGTCCCATACCGGTACCCTCCTCTTTGGCTTTGGTGGTGAAGTATGGTTCAAAGATTCTATCAATGGTGGCGCGACTCATTCCTGTGCCGGTGTCGCTTACCTGAAGTTTAATATAGTGCCCCGGATTCATACTTAAATTCTGCACTTTACTGTCAATGCTGTTAATCTCAATCCGGCTCAGTTCCACGGCCAGAATCCCTCCTGTTTCACGCATGGCGTGATAGGCATTGGTGCAGAGGTTCATGATAATCTGGTGAAACTGTGTGGGGTCTGCCAGGACACTTCCGCAGCTGTTGTCTATCTGCTCATGGAGCTCAATGGTACTGGGAATGGAGGCCCGCAGGAGTTTCAGGGCTTCCTTGACAACAAGGTGTACGGTGAGTGGCTGGAGTTTATTATCCGCCTTGCGGCTGAAGGTGAGGATCTGCTTGACCAGCTCCCCTGCGCGGGTCCCAGCCCTGATCACTTCATTGATGTCTTTTCGTGCCTTCTGCTCTTTCTGCGGAAGATCAAGCATTGCCAGCTCCGCGTAGCCGAGGATGGCTGTAAGAAGGTTGTTGAAGTCATGGGCAATGCCTCCTGCCAGGGTACCTATCGCCTCCATTTTCTGGGCCTGCTGGAGCTGGATGGAGAGCTCCTTCTTTTCCTTTTCAGCGGCTTTTCGTGCACTGATATCAATGAAGGTGACCACAACACCAATGATTGTACCGTCTTTGAGTATGGGGTGGGACCAGTATTCAGCCCAAAAGCTACTGCCATCCGCCCGCCAGAGGACTTCATTGTCAACATGACTGACCTGCTCATCATGAAAGACCTGGTATATCCTGCACTCTTCTATCGGATATTCACTGTTGTCTGCTTTTGAATGGTGAATCAGCTGATGCATGTTTTTCCCGATGAGTTCCGATTCCTCGCCGTAGCCCAGCAGTTTGATGCAGGAAGGATTGCAGAAGCTGCAGTTTCCATCTCTGTCAAGACCGAAGATTGCCTCTGCCGTGGAATTGAGCAGGAGCCGGACCTGTTCTTCTTTTTCACGCAGTATCTCCTCGGTTTTGAGCTGTCTGCTGATGTCGGTGGTGAGTTTCCGGCGCATGAGGTTGATGGAGTTGACCAGTTGCTGCAACTCGTCACTTTTTTCCGGCGGCAGATCAGGACGGTCTAATTTCAGGGGAGTGTCAAGGGCCTTGAGGTTCAGAGCTGCGGTGTAGGCGGCCATTACCTTCAGATGTCGTCCCACAAGATAGTAAAAGATAAAGAAAATGAACATCGAGACCATGAAGGTCTTGACACTCTGGGTTGCGAGAATGACAAAGATACGATCCCGCAGGCGCTGGTATATTGATGTCAGACTGGCCTCCACCCGCATGGTTCCAAGGGGTATCTTTTTTCCCTTGTGGTTATACACAAGGGGGTAGCTGCGGCTGATGGTCCTGTCGTTACGGTGCTGTCCAACAGAGATGGATTGCTCGTCCTGAATGTCAATACAGAGGTATTGCATGTCGGGCAGGGCAAGAATACCTTCAAGCTGCACCTGAACGGACTCTTCATTGTAGAGCCAGAGATTGGTGACAATACTGCGCAGGTGGCTTGTCTGAATGTCATTGAGACGTTCTTCAATGCTGCTGATATCACGTGAGTAATCAAAGTAGAGTTGCAGAGAGGAGGTAATAAGGGTCACCAGAGAACTGAAGAGAAGGATATAGATGATGAACTTTCGGCCGATGCTGTATCTGGCCTTTTGTCCTGTGCCTTTGTTGAATACCATTGTCACTCGTTGGGAAAAACTGCTTCCATGCTTTGATTAAGAAATCCTGACAGCTGTCACCTTCGGCAATGCTCAGACCGAAAGTGGCATTTCTCAGGGGGCTGTTTGAAGGCACCTGGACAGTGACGGGCAGGCAGCTGTTTCCGCAAAGTCCTCTGTTGTGAGATCTTCAGCAGATCCCGGGGAGCATGGCTCCGGTGAATCTGTCTGATACCGTGGAGCTGCAGAGGGCATACCGCTGTAAGAATGCGTAGCAGATATCGACTGTGCTGTGTAATGTTTTGTTTTCAGTGGAAAGACCCTGTGTCCCGCATTCTTGTCTCATGAAGAAATATATAATAAAAAAATTACGCTTGTGGCAAGTGCGGAAAAGATCCGCCGGTAAGCCTGCTGAAAAAATCCACGGGGATTCATGGATTGTACAGGAGTTATCATTATGCAGCAGCGCTGCATGGGAAACTGATCACGTGGCAGGGGGATTGTTTGTCAGGATGGCGGCGGACTGTCTTCCTGCAGCAGTTCGTTGTGCCATTTTTTGAGTGCTGCCATGGAGATCTCCAGCCGTTTTTCCCCCCGGAGTTTTTTGGGGACTTTCTTTTCCCAGGCGGGAAAGAGTCCGAAATTGACATTTGAGGGTTGAAAGTTGTCGGGATCCGTCTGCGTCAGGTGGAAGATGAGTGCTCCCAGTGCAGTCTGGGGCGGTGGCGGAATAATGGCCCTGCCCAGGACAGAGCGGGCGGCATTGATCCCGGCAAGCATGCCCATGGCCATGGATTCAACATATCCTTCCACTCCTGAAAGCTGTCCGGCAAGATATATCTCCGGGGCATCCTTCAGCTGCAGGCTCTGGTTGAGGAGATCAGGGGCACAGACAAAGGTGTTGCGGTGAATGGAGCCCAGGCGCACAAAATCAGCATTTTCCATTCCAGGGATCATTCTGAATATCCGCTCCTGCTCAGGGTAGGTGAGTTTTGTCTGAAACCCCACAAGGTTGTATGTGCTACCCTCTCTGTTCTCCATGCGGAGCTGCACTGCGGCATAAGGGTCTCTTCCGGTTTTGGGATCACGCAGGCCCACCGGTTTCATCGGGCCATAGCGCAGAGTGTCCTCACCACGTGATTGCATTACTTCGACGGGCAGGCAGCCTTCAAAATACTTTTCTTCCTCAAACTCTTTGAGCGGAACTGTTTTGCCTTTGCCAAGGGCATCGATGAATGCCAGGTACTGTTCCTTGGTAAAGGGACAGTTCAGATAATCGCCGGGACCGTCCTGCCAGCGGGATTTGGAATAGATGATCTCCATGTCGAGGGATTCATATGAGACAATGGGGGCAATGGCATCGTAAAAGGCAAGACGTTCCTTTCCGGTCAGCTGTGCCAGGGATTCGGCCATGGCTGAGGAGGTGAGCGGACCGGTGGCAAGGATGGTCGGGATATCCGGATTTCGCTTCAGCTCGACCTGTTCCCCATGGATAAGCTCAATGCGGGGATGTGCTGAAATGATTTCTGTCACCTTTGCTGCAAAGTGCTCACGGTTTACAGCCAGAGCCTGGCCGGCCGGAACTGCGGTTTCATCAGCAATGCGGACCAGCAGAGCCCCGCTGAGGCGCATCTCCTCTTTCAGCAGACCCACGGCAGATGTTTTGGCGTTGGAACGCAGCGAGTTGCTGCAGACCAGTTCAGCGAGGGCATCGGAGCTGTGGGCAGGGCTGTACTTTTCAGGCTTCATTTCAAAGAGTTTTACTGTACAGCCCAGCTCTGCGGCCTGCCATGCCGCTTCACAGCCAGCCAGGCCGCCGCCTATGATATGTATGAGTTTTTGTGTCATTTTGTTATGGTTTTTCAATGATTACATGGAGCTTTCGTCGTCCCCACTGGAGAGCATCAGCGTGTGAGTCAAAGTAGAGATCGATGCGGTTGGGACCTTTGATGGCTCCCCCCCGATCCTGGACCACGCCCCAGCCATAGCCGGGAATATACATTCTGGTGCCGAAAGGATAGTATCGGGTGTCGGCTGCAATGGTACCGTCTTCCGGCAGGAAATACCAGGGAAAGAAGATGATCCGGGTGGGGATCATCCATGGGCGCTTCAGACTGTCCATGGAAAAAAAGCCCTCCTCTGGTTCAGTGGGGTAGGAGCCGTCAGCGGTACGTCCGGTGTACTCTCTGCCCTTTGCCTTTCCTGCACTCACATAGCGGTTCCAGAAGTCAAGTTTCAGGTAGGTCCAGGAGCC
>JAMOMO010000517.1 GCA_027067035.1 Desulfobulbaceae bacterium | reverse complement strand
CTCCCGCCAGAACCACACGGTTGCGGCCCGCTTCTTTTGCATCATAAAGAGCCTGATCTGCAAGGCTGATAATATCCTGATCAGACTCGGGATCATACACTGCAACACCAAAACTCGCAGTCACCGGCAGGTTGTCAATTTCCGGGATTGAAAGTGCCTCAATATTTTTCCTGGTTCGTTCCGCAAGAAAACAGGCATTCTCCGCGTCAAGCTCCGGAAGTATCAGCAGAAACTCCTCGCCCCCGTAGCGTCCGCAGCCGTCAGATTCCCGAAGAGTGGCCCGCAGCACACTGGCTACAGTGGTGATAACCACATCACCCGCCTGATGGCCAAAACGGTCGTTAATCAGTTTAAATCGATCAATATCCAGCATAATTACGGCCAGATTATTCCCGTAACGCTGCACCGCACTCTCGCAGGTCTTTAAAAATTCCAGTGACGCTTTATGGTTCAACAGCCCTGTCATACTGTCCTGAACCACAATCTCACCCAGTCTTTTATTCTGTTCCCGCAGCTCTTTTGTTCGCGCATCAACCAGCACCTCAAGGTCCTCGTTGAGCCGTTTCAGATACTCATTGGCCTGAACAGTTGCATGTTCCTTATCTTTTCGCAGCAGGTCAATCCGGTCCATCAGAGCATAGCCGAGCAGCAGGACCTCAAATGTCGAACCGATCTGCATGGCATTTTTACTGAGAAAACTGATTGGAATGAGGCCGAGATAGAGCAGACCTTCAATGAAGACCCCAAAGAGAAACACACACCAGGCCACAAGGAAATAACGGGCGGGCCGGTAACCGACGGCCATGGAACTTATTATGCCTATGAGGACAACAGGGGGAAGAAAGACACCGGATACTGCCGAAAATTTGACGGCAAAAACGAAATCACCAAAGAGACTGAGCAGCGATCCTGTAATCCCGCAGACAATCAAACTGCAGAAGAGCAGTTTGACTCTGGGATGACGATCACCCCACACCCGGAGAAAGCTCCCGGCAAAGAGGGACCCGGCAACAATAACCAGGCCGACAAAGGCGGCCGTTATGCGGCTGGTGACAACAGGGAGTTCCGGCCACAGATACTGATAGCTGAAACCGTTAAGGGAGAACTGAAACAGGAGGTAACAGAGCAGGTACAGACCATAGAAAAAAAAGAGGCTGTCACCAATCTTGAAATAGGAGACAAAGGTGGTGAGCAGAAGCAGGAGCATGATTCCATAGTAGCCGCCAAGGAGGAAGTTAGTCCTGTCGACATCGCCGATAAACGCCTTTGTATTCCAGAGAACCAGGGAAATCTGGGTTGACCCCTCACTCTGCAGCCGCATATAGTAGGTACGGGTTTCACCGGGATGAGCCGGGAGCTGAAAGAGAAACTTTCTATGGTCTATATCTCTTTCAGCAAAGCGGTGGGCATCACCGGTTACCTTCCTGCTGTAAGCACCGGAGCCATCGGGGAGATAGAGGGTCACATTATCAAAGAGGGGATATTCAAGGAGCAGAAGAGGTGCATTCTTCACATCCTCGCGCATACGCAATGAAAAGGTGACCCAGTAGGCAGATCCGCTAAAACCGAAACTGTCACTGCTCTGAAGAACAGAAAGAAAGTCCTCCTGATTCGCTGCAAGGACATCTGCAAGTTGAAGTTTTTTGCCCGGATCCTCAAGGATCTTTATATACGAAGTGAGGCCGATACTCTCACTGTCGGCTCCATAGATCACAACAGGGAGCTCTCCTGCAAAACAGGCTCCGGAAACCTGCTGCAGCACCAGAATAGATAGGAAAAATCTGCCCCAAAAGACCATCGAACCGTTCAACTCCCTTGCAAAGATACCACTGGGACTTTCCCGGTTGCCATGCCAGCAGTACCTCAAGACCCAAAATACAATTATATATTCTCTTTGCAGCACATGTCCAGAAATTCCTGAAAACATGAACCTGTCCGTTAACACTCAATAATACTCACCGCAAGACCGCCGAGAGAGGTCTCTTTAAACTTATCCGACATCTCAAGCCCGGTCTGTTTCATGGCGGCAATACAGCCATCAAGAGGCATAAAATGCTGACCACTTCCATGGAGGGCAAGGGAGGCTGCTGTATAGGCCTTCACAGCACCGAAACCATTGCGTTCAATACAGGGAACCTGCACCAGACCATTCACCGGATCACAGGTCATGCCGAGATGATGCTCCAGTGCGATCTCCGCACCGTTTTCTATCTGCTGCGGCGTCCCTCCCATAACGGCACACAACCCGGCTGCTGCCATGGACGCAGCGGAACCGATCTCCCCCTGACAGCCCACCTCAGCACCTGAAACCGATCCACGATACTTTATGATTCCGCCGATGGCACCGGCTGTAAGGAGAAATTCCCGTACCTGCTCAAGGGTTCCACCCTGATGTTTGACAAAGTAGTGGAGTACGGCTGGAATCACCCCTGCGGCACCGTTGGTGGGGGCAGTCACCACCATATGCCCCGCTGCATTTTCTTCACTCACCGCCATGGCATACGCGCACATCCAGTCATTCAGAGTTACCCCCTGACTCATGCCGTTGAGCTGTTCATACAGAGACTTTGCACGACGGGGGAGATCTATGCCGCCGGGAAGTATGCCCTCGCTGTTCAGACCCTGATCAATACAGTCCTGCATGGCCTGCCACAGGGCATCAAGACCAGTATCCAGTTCAGTACCGGTCATATTTTGTTCTTCATTGACCCGTTTCATGGCGGCAATGGAGAGACCGCTTGCCGCTGCCATCTGCAGCATGGAGTGGGCCGAATCAAATGGATACGGATAGGACACCACCGGCTCCATCTTCAGGGGAGCCACTATTTCACTGATTTCAGCTGCCGTTGAGATAAAACCGCCACCGATGGAAAAATAGGTTTCTGAAAACAGAACCTTGCCGGACGGGTCAAGGAGTTCGAAGATCATTCCATTGGGATGCTGGGGCAGAGACTGCCCCAGATCAAAGAGAATATCCCGCTCCGGTGAAAAGAGGATACTGCGGCCGTCCCCCAGGACAACGGAGCGTCGTTTCCAGATTGCAGCAAGAAGCTGATCCACATCCCGGCCTGCCACATCGGCTGCCAGGTAGCCGTGCAGTCCCAGAGTAACAGCGCGATCCGTACCATGCCCCTTACCGGTGTAGGCCAGAGATCCCTTTAAGACACACCTGATCCGGCAGTGCTGCTCCAGTGCCGGACACTCGGAAAGATGCCGCAGACGGCCTGTGAAATCCTTTGCGGCCACCATGGGCCCCACCGTGTGTGAACTAGAAGGACCGATTCCGATTGTAAAGAGTTCCAGTACACTGATAAACATAGTTTTATTAATTCACGAAGTGACCATTAGACGTCTTTCAGATATGGCATCAGGAAGGGTTTATGGGTCTTGATCTCATCCACCGTCAATCCACTGATCTCATAGGGAAAGACCAGCCAATCCCCGGTCTGATGCTGGACAAAGTCAGGTTTCACCTCAGTTTCCCTGAAGGAGGGACGCTCCCAGAGGGTGGCTATTCGCACCTGACCCGGCATATTCCTCTTCAGATGACGGCTCAGGCGTTTAATCACGGCCTCCACACTTTTTCCGGTACTGAAGACGTCATCCACCAGAAGCAGGGAGTCTGAAGCATTGAGGTTTTCAAGCAGGTACTGGGTTCCATGCACCCTGATTTCCGCATCCGCCGAGGCGACCATCTCAAGGTAAGAGGGCTGGCCGCGGTAGGATGTGCGCAGTGAAATATGGTTGGTTTCCACACCGAGAGTCTGCAGACACTCCTGAACATAGATACCCACAGAACTGCCGCCGCGCCACAGCCCCACAATAAACGTGGGCCTGAAGCCGCTCTCAAATATCTTCACCCCCAGGCGAAAAGAATCAAGGATCAGGGTTTCTTCATCAAGGAAATTTTTTTTCATAGTCTCTTCCCGAAGCCGGAAAATGCTCAAAAAGTTTTTCTGTTACCTGAAGCCGTGACGAAAAATTGGCAACAGAGAGTATAACATAGTAGATAACACAGCACTTTTAGGATACCCTTTTTGCAACATTACTTGTATAAAATAGATTCTCAGCAGGTCTAACGTTCAGCTTTAAAAGGTTACAGATGGAAAAGGTATATTTAACTGCCCAGGGTTTACTGGAAGACTCATTCAAACTGGGACAACTGGTCCTTGAAAGTGGCTTTCGCCCCACCTTTATCATTGCCGTATGGCGCGGAGGGGCCCCCATAGGAATTGCTGTTCAGGAGTACCTCTCCTTTCACGGAATACAGACGGACAACATCGCAATCCGCACCTCTTCCTACAGCGGTATCGACAATAAAACCAGAGAGATTAAACTCTTTGGCCTGAACTACCTGGTCAAAAACATGCAGCACAGTGATCGCCTGCTCATTGTTGACGATGTCTTTGACACCGGCCGTTCGGTGGAGGCCATCATCAAGGAGCTGGGCCGCAGACTGCGACTCAACACTCCCGAGGAGATCCGCATCGCAGTCCCCTACTACAAACCCACCCGCAACCAGATCGGCAGGGCACCCGACTACTTTGTCCATGAGACCGAAGACTGGCTCAAATACCCCCATTCACTGGAGGGTCTGAGCGTGGCAGAGATCAGGGAAAAACGCCCCGCAATCTACGAAATCCTCAAAAAACACCTCAAGGAATAGCCTCACCTGACCATGCTGCCGCTTTCGCAGCGCCCCATGGCCAGTGAGGCACTTATCCAGAAATCAGGCTTCATGCCATCCAGCCCGGCCACTGTCTCAAGCACTTCCCGGGCC
>JAMOMO010000516.1 GCA_027067035.1 Desulfobulbaceae bacterium | reverse complement strand
CCTGGTGGCCCTGCTTGTTGGTTTTGTCATAGCAGGACAGTATCATGACAAACTTTTTCCTTTTTTGCGAGGGCTAACCGAAAACCCCCATGCCGTCTTCTGGGTATCCTATGTGATTCTTTTTGCCATCACCTATGTGGTCACCATGCTCCTGGGAAAAGGTCTGGCAAAGGTGGTGGAGCTCACCGTGGCAGGCTGGTTTGACAAGCTTCTTGGCGGTATCCTCGGGGCTGCCAAGGCCTGTGTTGTGATCATTCTTCTGAATATGGTTCTTTCCGGAGTGCTTGCTCCTGAAAACAGCATGCTCCGGGACTGTCAGTTTTACCCCTATATGAATCAGGGTACAGAGCTGTTCCGCGGTTTCATAAAAGATGACGTCATCAGAAAGGCATTCTCCGAGAAGACCCCGGCAATTTCAGAGCCAAAAGAGACGCGGGAAAAACTGCCGGAAGATGGTGTCCGTCCCTTTGTTCCCACCCGCTTCCCTGAGGACTAGGCTGATCCCTGTCTCTCTGTTTCGTACCTTTTCCCACCCGTCAGGGCTGCCTGGTGCATAAATCGGGTGCAATTATTTCCGTTTGCGGTAAAAGGCTGCAAGCTTTTCCGGCGTCACTCCCATAAAGTATCCCAGCAGCATCAGTTGATTAATGCAGGTTGTCCGAAACGGCCCAAGCTGCTGCCAGCGTCTGGCGGATGTCTGTACCTTCTGCGGCAGTGTCCGTACCTTGCCCTGTTGCCTGGCCTTTTGAACCAGCATAAAATCTTCCATGATCGGAACTTCAGGGAAACCGCCCAGTTTTTCAAAGTTCTCTCTGCCAATGAACAGGGCCTGGTCCCCGTAGGGCATCCGCAGCAGCCGTGAACGGATATTGGCAACTGCTGTTATGAGGCTCAGTCTCCAGCCGCCCCGATCAATTCCCAGGCTGAATGCGCCAAGTATGGTATCGGTGTCCTTCAGGCAGGAGAGCAGGGCTTTATGGAAATTATCTGGGAGTCTGGTGTCGCAGTGCAGAAAGAGGAGCGTATCGGCTTTGGCCTGTGCGGCCCCGAGATTCAGTTGTGCGCCCCGGCCTCCGGGGCCTGCTGTTTCAAGGACGGTAAAACCGAGATCCATGGCCGTGGCAACCGTGGCATCACAGCTGCCGCCATCCACCACAATAAGCTCCCTGCTCAGGGCTGCTGCAGGGAGGAGTGCTGCGAGGTTTTTCTCTTCGTTCAGGGTGGGGACAATGATGGAAATATCTGAGGTCTTCTTCGGTGTCAATGTCATGGAGTGTTTCCAGGATATGGGTTTTCAGACCAAGCTGTTGCGCCCGGTGCATGGTCTCTGAAAAGACCAGACTGCTGCCCCAGTGAATGTCTTCAAAGAGTCTTCGGCAGGTCTCCGGGTCGGTGCCTGCTGCAACACCGATGAGGTAGTAGCCTCCATCGAAGGCAGGGCCTATGACCAGGGCCGCCTCTGTCAGGGAATGCAGGCCCTCGTCAAGGGTGGTTGAGCTGATTTCCGGACAGTCGGAGCCGATGAGAATGGTGTCCCGGCCATCCGCCAGTCCATGGAGAAGGGCTGCTGCCATACGTTCTCCGAGGTCGTTTCCCTGTTGCCGGTGATAGTTGTACCCGTTCCCAAGCCACTGCCGCATCTGCCCGGGAGAACCGCCGTGGAAAAATATCGTAAACAGGGTCTGTTTTTTTTCTGTCAGGAAGTGCTCTATTTTTGATAGAATATGTGAGACCAGTTGTCGATGGATCTCCAGAGCCCCATCGGCACCGAGGGCAGGAATCAGTCGGCTTTTGCACTTGCCGGGCTCGGGGTGGCGGGTAAAAAGAATAACAAGTCTGTGCATTGGTGGCATAAAAAAACCTGAACTCTATGAAGCATCTCAAACGAAAAAAGAAACCGGAATCCTATTCCGATAGGGCCTATCGCAAGCTGGTCAGTGCCGCGGATCTTGTCGCAACCAAGGTCTGTGTGGAAGAGACTGATCTGCATATCCTGGCAGAAGCGGATGTCACCGGGCCCGCAACGGATCTTATCCTGCAATACCGGGCCCAGCTGGAAAATTATATTCTAAAGAATCCTCACTTTTGTGCAAGTCTTGATCCTTTATCTGCGGATATTCTTGCTCCGCCCCTGATACGTGATATGCTGAAGGCAGGGGAAGCGGCAACTGTTGGTCCCATGGCTGCCGTTGCCGGGACCATAGCTGAATATGTGGGCAGGGGTCTTGTGGCTGCCGGGCACGGGGAAGTAATGGTGGAAAACGGGGGAGATATCTTTCTCAGGCGGAGTCATGACTGCTCCGTGGCCATTTTTGCAGGTGAGTCTCCGCTTAGTTATAAGGTTGGCCTGCGGATTGCCTCTTCACAGATGCCCATCGGGATCTGTACCTCTTCCGGCACGGTGGGTCACTCACTCAGTATGGGAAATGCCGATTCCGTCACGGTACTGAGCCATTCCACACCCCTTGCCGATGCGGCTGCAACCCGTCTCGGGAATGAGGTGGGGGCGGAGAAGGGGGCGGAAAAAGGGATTGCTGCCGCCCTTGCTGTGGCACGGGAAATACCCGGAATTATCGGAGTTGTTGTTGTGTGCGGTGAGCGGCTGGGTGCCTATGGTGAGGTGGAGCTGATTAAGGTGGACCTGCAGGAGGCTTGAAGGATGGCAGAGAAAGACAGCAGTGCCGAAAAGAGACAGGTTGCGCGTCGGCAGTTACCCTTTTACCTGCGGATTTTTGATGGTATGGGCAGCCATGTGCTGGGGCACCTGGTCGATATCTCTCCCCACGGCCTGATGATGCTCAGTGACGAACCCATGGCGGTGAACGGGGAGTATCGCCTGAGGATGCGTCTGCCGGTGAAGATTGCCGGTGGTGATGAAATTATTCTGGTAGCTGTGAGTCGCTGGTGCCGTCAGGACAGTGATCCGGATTTTTATGTCAACGGTTTTCAGATAGAGGACATGGATGATGAAACCAGACTGCTTCTCAACAGTCTGGTTGAAGAGTTCGGCTTTCAGGTGCTCTGACCTGTCTGTCAGGCCTGGTTCAGGAGATCATCTCTGTGCAGGGCCACAAAGCGATCGATGTCATCCTTCCAGCTTGTGAAAACCGAGAGCCCCGCCTCTTCAAGGCGATGGTTTTTCAGGATGGAGTTTGCCGGGCGATGGGCTGGAGTGGGGTACTCTTCAGTGCTGCAGGGACTCAGGTTGGCGGGTACTCCCATGGCATCGAGGAAGTAGCAGGCGCCCTGATACCAGGTGGAGGATTCCGTGGCTGTCGCATGGGCAATTCCCACCATTTCCGACGGAAGAAGGGCTTCAATCTGACGGGCCAGGGTGGCGGTCCAGGTGAGCGATCCATACTGGTCATCAACCACCTTCAGCTGTCGTTGCGGGTCTGCCAGGCTCAGTCGCAGCATGGTCTTTAAAAAGTTGCTTCCCCTCAAACCGTAGAGCCAGGCAGTTCTGAGAATCAGGTGATTGGAACAGTGGGCCGCCACCGCATCTTCTCCGGCGAGTTTGCTCTTGCCATATTCGGAGAGCGGAGCCACAAAGTCGTTCTCTGTGTAACTTTGGGTGTGGGGTTTGTTTCCGTTGAAGACATAATCCGTGGAAATATGAATTATCCTGGCGCCAAGCTCTTCCGCCTGTACGGCCAGATGTTCCGGTCCCAGGGCATTCACCGCCCAGGCCAGGGATTTCTCCTTTTCACAGTTGTCAACGGCTGTGTAGGCAGCGCAGTTGACGACCAGTTCCGGCTGAAAAGCGAAGAAAACGGATTTAACCTGTTCCCTGTCGCTGATATCAAGCTCCTTTGAACCACAGGCCATAACATGGTGATTTCTGCCAAGGAGGCTGCTTACGTCGTGCCCGAGCTGGCCCTGTCCTCCGGTGATGAGTATTTTCATGAGAATGCGGATCCTGTCTCTTTTTCTTTTACAATATCCATGAGATATTGGCCGTACTGATTCTTCAGCATATCTTTTGCCAGTTGTGTCATCTGGCTGGTATTAATGTAGCCGAGGCTGTAGGCGATCTCTTCGATGCAGGCAACTTTCAGGCCCTGCCTGTCCTGAACCGCCTGGACATAACTGGCCGCCTGCTGCAATGATTCGTGGGTGCCGGTGTCCAGCCAGCAGAAGCCGCGACTGAGGGGGTGCACCCGCAGTTTGCCACGGCGCAGGTACTCCATATTGACATCGGTTATTTCAAGCTCACCACGTGGTGAGGGCTTGATGTTTTCGGCGATCTCAATGACATCGTTATCATAAAAGTAGAGGCCTGGAACCGCGAACTTGGATTTTGGCCGCCGGGGTTTCTCCTCAATGCCGACGACGTTGTTCTCTTTGTCAAATTCCACCACACCGTAGCGCTCAGGGTCTTTCACCGGATAGCCGAATATCAGTCCACCTTCAGTGAGTGAGGAGCATTCGTCAAGGATGTGAGAAAATCCGGAACCGAAAAAGATGTTGTCGCCCAGAATCAGGGCCACACTGTCCTGACCGATAAAAGACTTTCCAAGGACAAAGGCCTGGGCCAGTCCTTCCGGTTCCGGCTGGATCGTATAACTGATGGAGAGTCCGAGGTGGGAGCCGTCTCCAAAAAGTTCTTTGAACTGCGGCAGGTCACGTGGTGTGGAAATAATGAGAATTTCCTGGATGCCAGCAAGCATGAGAACGGACAGGGGGTAGTAGATCATAGGCTTGTCGTAGACCGGGATCAGCTGTTTGGAAAGCACCCTGGTCAGGGGATAGAGTCTGGTGCCGGAACCGCCGGCAAGGATAATGCCT
>JAMOMO010000515.1 GCA_027067035.1 Desulfobulbaceae bacterium | reverse complement strand
GTTGACGGTCTTTCATGTCCTTCCCGTCGGCACCGGGGCTGTTGTAATTATCTTTGCCCTCATATCTGATCGGAGAGCTTTGCGGGTTGACTATGCACTTCTCTTCAGTTTCCTGTTTTTCTTCGGGATTGCAGACAATCTCAAGAGTATACTGGCCTCTGAAATAAGTCATTCCGGACATATATTTCTGCTTTCAGCCCTGGCAAGCCAGGTCATGAGCAATGTTCCTGCAACACTGTTATTTGCAAAATTCACATCGAATTGGCAGGCCCTGTTATGGGGAGTGAGTGCAGGAGGCTTTGGGAGTCTGTTTGGCTCGCTGGCCAACCTGATAGCCTACAAAATATATATTACACATGAGACTAACAGCGATACGGCTGGATTTACTGTCAGATTTCTTGTTATGGGATATGTGGCGTTGTTTGTCTCAATGGGACTCTATTTTATATTATGGCAGACACGGACAGCGTTCTGAATTCGTTGAGAATCCGAAGCTGCAAGCAAATTCTTTATACTATTCCTGTTATGAAAAAACCGAAAAATCTGATTACTGTCATTCTCCTCTCCTCTCTGTTCATGTGGGTTTCTCTGGCAGGTGCTTTTTCTGACACTTCCTCTGGGGTTTCGTTAACCGTGGAAGTAAAAGGCCTGCGGAATTCTGAAGGTGTGGTTCTCTTTGCACTGTATAATGAGGACGGGTCCATTCCCGATGAGCACTATGAAAAATATTTGCTGAAGCAGGAGGCTGAAATACATGACGGTGCCTCAATGACGGTTTTTACAGGACTTCGAAGAGGAAACTATGCCGTGAGCGCTGTCCATGATGAGAATATGAACGGGGCAGTCGACAAAGGATTTATTTTACCCGTTGAAGGAGTCGGCTTCAGCAATTTTTCCACAATCGGTATAGGCAACCGGCCGGATTTTCAAAGAGCATGTTTTCCACTTGAAGCTGATGGAAAGGTCACCGTGAAGATAACCTATTTCTGAAAGCCCGATCCACCCCGTGGGCCGTGCTAACGAGCGAAAACAAAAAACAGGTCCTGCTTCCATCAAAGCTGTGCACTGCAGGTGTCTTGTCTCCAGCAATTGTGACAGATCCCACTTCTGAGTACTCCCTCCCGAACTATTCCATCTCCTTTCTTTTCGGAAAGAACTCTTTTGAGTAAATGCTGTTTCTGATGAGATATCAGTAATCTATAGATTTTTCCTATTTGACATATCGATAATCCTTATATATAAAGACTGCAAATCGCATCTCTTATCATTGCTGAAGGAGCCATGGTGAATATCAAAATCATATCCTGTTGAATGTCTCTGACAAAGCCACCCGGTCCGGGTGTGCTGACAGCAGGCACATCGTTTTTCTTTCCTTCCTGAATCTGCTCTCATCTGAGCCCCATTGTTTCAAGGAGCAATGAATGACGTCCTGCCTGCCGGTTGTGGCGTTTTATCATAAGGTCTTTGAGAAATGGAGCTGTCATTTACCCGATCATCTTCTGTTTTAGTCTGATGAAGTCAGGTGGAATGTATTCCTCGTGACCGCAGGAAAAATGGGGATTGTTGTGTCTTTGTGCAAAGGTCTTGCACATGGCAGTGGCTGGAACGGGCAACATGACCGGGAATGATTTTAAATCTTTTACGGGGAGTAACGAATGAGAATAAAAATGATTTTAATGGCCTTGATCTTTTATGGGGCAGCTGTCGCGGGGACATGTGGAGCAGCCGTTCTGCAGGAGCCTGTATCGGGTGCAGATACCATTGCTTCCCGGCAGTTGACCAAAGAGGGATACGCTCTGATTGATACGGAAACCCTTAAAGGCTACCTGGAGTCAGATCCGGAAAAGTGTGTTGTCATTGATGCCCGTAATCCGGAAGAGTATCAGGAGGTGCATATCCAGGGAGCAGTCAACGTTCCCCAGAAGCACTTTTCACAATATGCCCACCTGCTGCCACAGGAGAAATCAGCTCAGATTATCTTTTATTGCAATGGGATCAAATGTGGAAAAAGCAGGAAAGCTGCGATAAAGGCCATCAAAATGGGCTATGACAATGTTCTTGTATATGCAGAAGGAATGCCGGTCTGGGAAGAGAAGGGAATGCCCATTTACGCTGGACCTGATTATGAAAAACGTATTGAGACAACCCGGATATCTCCGCAGGATCTCACTGTGTTAATCGGCAGTGCCGGCGATAACTGTACGCTTGTTGATGTCCGGGACCGGGATGAATATACAGAAGGCCACATACCCGGAGCCGTTAACATTCCGGTTGCTTCATTTTCCTCGGAATCAGGGATACTTGATAAAAACAGTACGATTGTCGTGTATTGCAACTCAGGTGGCCGCAGTTATAACGCCTACCGGAAACTCATGAAGCTTGGGTATAAAAAAATCTATCAGTCTCTTTTCTATGACTGGAAAGAACAGGGTCTGCCAGTGGCTCAGGGTGCATCTCAAGGAGTATCACACCGGCCGTTGGCAGGGACATGAAAAATGAACAGCAAAAGAAAACAGACGACAGGCATTTTTCTGATCAGCACCGGAACTTGGTTGAGAAGTGGTGGTGATCAATAACATTTACAAAGAGGATAGTATGAAAAAAAGAGTTATGATCATGGCATTTATCGTGCTTGCCGCACTGAATACGGCAGCATTGTTTGAATCTTTTAATTATGTCGATGCGGTACAGATGCGCGGGTGGCTTGAACAAAAGAGGCCGATACTCATTGTGGATATTCAGGTAAAGGATGAATTTGCGGCCCATCACCTGCGTGGATCTCATGGTACAGGGGCCTATCCGGTGAAGAGCGATGAAGAACGCCGTTCACTCGATGGTGCTGTGAATCATTTTAAGGCTCATCCGGATGAAGATGTTGTTGTGGTCTGTCCCAGGGGGAAGGGAGGGGCCAAACGTGCCTATGCATACCTGAAGAAGAGTGGGGTGCCGGAGGAAAATCTCTTTATACTCACCGGCGGCATGGCCAAATGGCCCTATGCGGAATGGGTGGAAAAAGGGAAATAAGAAAGAAATCAGAATCGGGACCCTTCTTTTGTGATTTCGGAAGCAGGATTGCAGTTCTCTACCCTGCCTTGCAGGGGGGGCCGGAAGAAGGTTTTTTTTAATGGAGACAGAACCGGAGTGGATTTTTCCATTCCGGTTTTTCCTTTTTCAGGATATGTTAAAATGATGAATTTCTGAGGAGATACAAAAAAGGTTGAAGCAGTTCCTGTGGAATAATCACAGTGAGTACAGACTGCTGCCGTCAGCAGAACTTGAGTTATGGGTTCATGAGTATGTATTGTTTCTGGTGCGCAAATGGGTAACGAACATTTTTATAAAGATCCCTCCCTGGCCTTTGCTGAGTTCCGCCATTCCAGAAACAGTGGTCGACATTTTAAAGCACACATGCATAAAACCTTCAGTGTCGGTGCAATAGACCACGGGAGCGTGATCTATCAGGTTGAAGGGCAGTCGGCCATATTACGGCCGGGCAGTCTTGCTCTGATTAATCCTGAAAAGCTGCATTCCTGCAACCCCGCTGAATCGTGTCGGCGGAGCTATTACATGCTCCACCTTGATGTGGACTGGTGCCTGAAGCTCCAGCAGTCTTTGTGGGAGTTGCAGTATTTCAGCCCGGTAAATGCCATTCTGCTGGAAGACGGCGCAGTGTATCGGAAATATATACACACCATGAATCTTTTTATGAATGGCGGAGAACTCCTGGAAAAAGAACAGAAACTGGCTGAACTGGTGGAGGCGATATTTGTACAGGTATGTCAGCCGGCAACAAAAAGAAATAGTCCTTCTCAGCAGATAGAGCAGCTGAAACTGCAATTAAGTATGGACTTACAAAGGGATCTATCCATGCAACAGCTGTCCACAACAGTTGGGGCAAACCCCTATACACTGCTGCGTCATTTTAAGGCGGCCACAGGGCTGACGCCGCATGCGTATCGATTAAACTGTAAAATAGAACGTGCCCGGAAACTTTTACAAAAAGGGGTGGAGTTGTCTCAGGTTGCCCTGGACTGCGGATTTTTTGATCAGAGCCACTTTCACCGTCATTTTAAAGCACAAACCACCGTGACCCCACGAGAGTACCAGATCAATTTTATGCAATAAATTGTTTTTCGGAAATTCTATACTTCTGTCAAAAAAGGAAAAGTATGGAATTTCTACTCATCGCATCTGCTCATTTTATGGCTCTTTTGAGCCCCGGTCCTGATTTTTTTCTCATCCTCCAAACTGCGATCCGTATGCCGTTACGTTATGCATTTGCTTTGTGCACCGGAATTGCCACTGCAAACGGGCTCTATATTATCGTTGCGGTTACCGGTCTTGAGCTTGTGAAAGAAATGACCACTTTGATGGTGGTTCTGAAATACCTGGGAGGAGCTTATCTGTTGTATATTGGGATTATGCTGCTGCGTGCTCCGAAACGTTCACTTGCAGGAATCCCAGAGAACATTCTTCATCGAAAAAGTTTCAGACAGCAGTTTGGCATTGGGTTTATATCAGCCGTGCTCAACCCTAAAAATGCAGTATTCTATCTCTCTCTTTTCACGGTTATGGTCTCTTCAGAGACCAGTTTCAGTGTTCGCGTGTGGTATGGGCTATGGATGACAGGAGTCGTTCTGGTCTGGGATATTGGGATTGCTGCCGTGCTTGGCAGGCAGACAATAAAAATGTGGCTGAGTCGCTGGATTTTTGGTATTGAAAAAGTCTCCGGTGCCATGCTGGCTTTATTTGGAATTCTGCTGACTCTCCAATAAGAAACAGGCCAGCGGAAAAGCTGGTTCTCCATGAATCTGCTCCCGGTGTCGGCCTTTTTTCG
>JAMOMO010000514.1 GCA_027067035.1 Desulfobulbaceae bacterium | reverse complement strand
TGAAATATTCAACCTGAATCAGCCGTTTACCAATATGGAGCCGTCCATGAAGTGGGACGGGGAGTGGCATATCACCCTTGAGGTTTTCCGTGACCTTGGTCTTGCCTTCTGTGTGGTGATGATTCTTATCTATATGCTTATGGTGGGCTGGTTCAAGGACTACTTCACCCCCCTTGTGGTGATGGCGGCAATCCCCTTTTCCCTCATTGGTGTGCTTCCGGCTCACTGGGCTTTTGGAGCTTTTTTCACAGCAACATCCATGATCGGATTTATGGCGGGTGCCGGGATTGTGGTTCGAAATTCCATTATTCTGGTGGATTTTATAGAATTACGGATAAGCCATGGCCTGCCCCTTGCTGAAGCCGTTGTGGAGGCGGGTGCTGTGCGTTTTCGTCCCATGCTCCTTACCGCCCTTGCGGTGATGGTCGGAGCATCCGTGATCCTGGCTGATCCCATTTTTCAGGGACTGGCCATTTCGCTGATGTTTGGTGAGATCGCCTCTCTGCTGGTAAGTCGTATGGCCGTTCCGGTACTCTACTATATGCTGAAGAAACATAGTAAACCGCAACAGATTGAGATGGCATCCTGATGGCAGCGCAGACATAATCACAGGGAGGGCTCTGCATGGCAACATCCGGCAACTGGGCGTATTGGGCACTGCTGTCAGCAGTCTTTGCGGCACTCACCGCGATTTTTGCCAAGATAGGTATCCAGGATGTGGATTCGGATCTGGCCACACTGGTACGCACAGCCGTTGTGATAGTTCTCCTTTTTGCCTTTGTTGTTTTTAGCGGAAAATGGAGCAACCCCTTTGAACTCTCCGGGAAGACCTGGGCCTTTCTGACCCTTTCAGGAATGGCCACCGGCGCCTCTTGGCTCTGTTACTTTCGTGCCCTGCAGATGGGGGAGGCCTCAAAGGTGGCCCCCATTGACAAGCTCAGCCTGGTCCTGGTTGCCGTCTTTGCTGTGATCTTTCTGGGGGAGCGCCCTTCCATCCGTGACTGGACCGGAATTGCCATGGTGGCCGGTGGAGTACTGCTGCTGGCGTTGAAGCGTTGACCGCAGTCTCTGGGAGCAGCCGCACTGTTGTTTCCTTTCGTTTTCCCCTGAACTGAACTACTCTTTCCCCCCCTTTTTTTTGAGTTTTGTCACAGAGTTTCCCGTCAGCCACCCGATGAACCCTTTTTCATATGTCCCCAAAACAGCTCTTCCCTCCCTCTGAAAAGCTGTTGACAAACACGGTTGAAATGGGTTAGGTAGGTATTTACTGTCTGGCTAACTATATGATTTTCTGTATCTAGTTCTGTTTGCTGTTGTATTGTGAATGCCATCTCCGGCAGGAAATTATCATCTTCTTTTTTTCTTCATAAACCATAAATAAAAAAGAAATAAATTGTATTCATTTGAACTGTGTCCAGCTTATGTTATCCCACAATGTAACACTGTGGGGTTTTTTATTCTGTTAATGGAGGGTAAATGATTTCTATTAAATTGAAGTTAACCGTAGCCTTGTTACTAATGTCCCTTGTACCCCTGTCAACCATGGGGATGATTAATTACTTCAAGACAACAGGTGTTTTTACAAAATCAATACAACGTTTCCTTCTCGATATTGCAAGGTCAAAGGAATCCATATTAGAGAGTTATATAAATACAACCAAATCCTCTGCCAAGGCAATATCTGATACAGACGTATTTCAAAAGTACATATCATATAGAAACATTGATCTCCTCTCATCTGCCGATCTGAAAGAGTATAAAAAGATTAAATCTCAGGTTGAGAATCTTCTGTACAGTTTTCAGGAGACTCACTGGGGGCAGTATCATCATGTTTTCCTCATTAATAAAGACCATAAGATATCCATAAGTCCCAACCATGGAAAAGGAATGAAAGGATCACCATCCTCTCATCTCATGGAAGAGACATCACATAACAAATGGGCCTCAAAGGCATTGGAACAGGGAGTGACAACGGTCTCTGATTTCTCCAGCTGGGTGGAATCGGATCATAATCATCAGATGCTCTTTTTTCCGGTAAAGGACGGCAGTGGAGAAACGCAGGCCGTCATAGGGTTTGAACTTCAAATTCCCTATGAACAGGAACTCCTTTCCAAAGATCTTAAACTCGGGGAAACCGGACGCATTTTCCTGACAACCGTTGATGGGGTTCCCATTGTTTATAAGGGCAGTGAAGGGGAAGTATTACTGGATGTTGACGGTGTTAATGAGGCCGGGAGTGATGGATTCTCCACCGCAAAACGGAAAAACGCAGAGGGGGTGGAGGTGATAGATCTCTACCTCAAGCACCAAAAATATCCCTGGATCCTTGTGGCTGAGATTGAAGCGAGGGAGGCCTTTCGTGATCTGAAGGCTATCCAGACCAGCATGACTATTCTTTCAATTGTCACATTTCTCCTGGCCATTGTCTTTGCCATACTGCTTTCAAACCTGATAGTGAAACCGATCAACCATCTTACCAGTCAGATTGAAGAGGTGAGCATGGGGAATCTTGATGTGAAGATTGATGGTATGGAGCGAAAGGATGAGATTGGGAAGCTGGTGAGATCCTTCAACAGGACCATAACCAGTCTGAAGATGATGATGAAGAATTATAAAAACCGCTAGCCCTGAAGGGCCCGCAGACTGGTGGATGTTTTTCCCACAGGAAAAGCTGTCGGTGTGCGGGTATCTTTCACTGAGTCCGTGAGGGGGTTGCTGGTGGTAAAACGGCAGCGTCACGGACTCAGGTCTCTGTTAAAAGAGGAGATTAAAGAGATAACCGTTAAAGAGAATTCCGCCTCCCACCACTGCAATGAACACTGCAATGAGTTTTGGTTTGAGCACCTTGCGCAGGATCACCATTTCGGGGAGTGACAGGGCAATAACGCTCATCATAAAGGCCAGAACCGTACCAAGGGCTGCCCCTTTTCCGAGCAGGGCTTCAACCACGGGTACGATGCCGGCGGCATTGGAATACATGGGGATTCCAACAAGGACCGCAGCGGGGACGGACCACCAGGAATCTTTTCCCATGAGTCTGACCATGAGATCTTCAGGGATGTAGCCGTGAATTATTGCTCCGACGGCTATACCTGCCAGAACATAGAGCCAGACCTTGCCCACGACGTCGCGGACCGCCTCTTTTCCCCGGATGACCCTGTCGCTCCAGGTGAGTTTTTTTTCAAAGACCAGGGCTTCTGCACTGCGCATCTCCTGTACCCAGTCCTCAATCCAGTGTTCCAGTTTGAGGCGTCCGAGAATCCATCCCGAGACAATGGCTATGAGCAGACCTGTTGTGAGATAGATGGCAGCAACCTTCCAGCCGAGAAGCCCGTAGAGGAGGATCAGTGCAATCTCATTCACCATGGGGGCTGCAATGAGAAAGGAGAAGGTCACTCCCAGTGGAATACCCGCCTGAACAAATCCCAGGAAAAGGGGGACGGCGGAGCAGGAGCAGAACGGAGTGACAATGCCAAGGAGCGCGGCCATGACATTTCCTGCAGATTCCCGCTTTCCCGCAAGGTACTTCCGGGTTCGTTCCTGGGTGAAGAAGGAGCGAACCATACCGATGATAAAGACAACCAGGGTGAGCAGCATCATCACCTTCGGGGCATCGTAGATGAAAAACTGTACTGCACCACCCAGGTGGCTTCCCTGCTGAAGACCGAAGAGATCATAGGAGAGGTAGTGCGAAAGGGGCAGCAATTGTTTGTAGACGACATACCAGAGGAGAATGCCGGGCAGCACCAGGGCAACCTGCCATGTGGGTATTTTTTTGTGACTATCCTGATTTCCGGAGCAGCAGTTGCCTGCGGAGAGGTTTGGTAGTGGTTCCATACGATTTCCCGTTTAATTATGATTTACAATCTGGCCTGTTTTGCAGTTCTGCAAGCTCAAGGAGCATATTTTCAAGCTCAGAATCATCCTCCAGCCACTGTGCAAGCTGCTCGAGCATGGTCCCGGCATACACTGACTCTTCACCATTACTCAGTTTATAAAGAATCCACGAACCATCTCTGCGGTACTGGACAAGGCCTGCCTCCTCAAGGAGTTTCATGTGCTTGGAGACTGTTGACTGGGCCAGCCCTATGACGGGCTGGATTTCACAGACGCAGAGTTCTTTTCCCTGAAGCAGCTTGAGGATCCGGACCCGGCTGGGGTCGGAGAGTGCCTTCATGACACGGATGAATGTTTTCATATATTGTTCCTTGCCGGTGAAATTGATATCGTTATATGGCGATATGGTAATGTCTCGCCTGGTAAAGTCAAGGGAAAAATGCTCTGTATCTGTTTTTGGTGCCGGGACTGCTGCTTCAGTAAAATCAGTTGACGGACTGGCTGGGGATATGATTTTCTGCCTGTATCATAATCCTGAATGCAGGGGCATTTGGGGGGGACGGGTGATAGCGGTTGTGAATTTCGAAAAACTCAGTTAGCCTTGAGAGTATGAAAACGAAAAACAGAATGTACACCCTGACGGCAAGCTGTGCCGCGGGTCTTGAAGAACTGGTTGCCCGGGAGGTCCGGGATTTTGGCGGGACGGATGTTGATCACGCAAGGGGGCTTGTCACCTGGAAGGCGGATCTGGAGTCAGCCTATCGCACCTGTCTCTGGTCCCGCTGTGCCTCGAGAATATTTTTAAAGCTTCGCGATTATCCTGCGCCCAACGAAGATGCGCTGTATGAAGGAGCCCTGGAGGTGGACTGGAGTGAGCACCTGGAGATTGGTTCCACCTTTGCGGTGGATTGCAGCCTGTCCCAGTCCGCCATCAGCCACAGCGGTTTTGCGGCACTGCGGATAAAGGATGCCCTGGTGGATCAGTTTCGTGAAAAAACAGCTGAGCGCCCCTCTG
>JAMOMO010000513.1 GCA_027067035.1 Desulfobulbaceae bacterium | reverse complement strand
TGTCCGCCTTTCTTCCCATGGATGCCGCTGTTTATGAGAATATCATCAACACCAGGATTCCTGAGCGTTTTCGTGAAGTAAACCTGAAGGCATTTGCAGCCGGAAGAAAAATCACAGCATAGATACGTACAGAAGAGAGAGGCTTATGACACTTTATTGGGAAGAGGAAATGGAGACCCTGCCCCGGGTGGGGCTTGAGTCCATTCAGCTGAAACGACTTCAGCATCTGGTGGCACGGGTGTACAAAACCGTTGCCCCGTACCGTGAAAAGATGGATGCCGCAGGTGTGAAACCTGAGGATATTCAGTCCCTGACAGATCTTGCAAAACTGCCGTTTACCGTAAAAGAGGATCTGCGGGAGAATTATCCCTTTGGACTCTTCACCGTTCCCATGGATCAGGTGGTCCGGGTACATGCCTCTTCCGGAACCACCGGAAAACCCACCGTTGTGGGGTATACCAAAAAGGATATCAGAACCTGGTCGGGGCTCATGGCCCGGGCTCTCACCTGTGCCGGCGCCACCTCAGCTGATATGGTGCATAACGCCTACGGCTATGGCCTCTTTACTGGCGGCCTTGGCGCGCATTACGGTATTGAACGCCTTGGAGCCACGGTTATTCCGGTTTCCGGTGGAAACACCAAGCGGCAGATCACCATCATGAAGGATTTTAAATCCTCTGTACTGCTTGCCACTCCTTCCTATGCGCTGAATCTTGCCGAGACCATGGAGGCACTCGATGTTGACCCCAGAGATCTCTCCCTGCGGGTGGGTGTGTTCGGGGCTGAGCCCTGGAGTGAGAACATGCGTGATGAGGTTGAGCGGAAGCTGAACATCAAGGCGGTGGATATCTATGGACTCTCCGAGGTCATCGGCCCGGGTGTTGCCATGCAGTGTCTTGAGGGTGAGAAGGGCATGCACATCTTTGAGGATCATTTTCTGCCGGAAATCATTGATCCCGATACCGGCGAAGTGCTGCCTCCCGGTGAAAAGGGTGAGCTTGTCTTCACCACCCTCACCAAAGAGGCCTTTCCCATTATCCGCTATCGCACCAAGGATATTTCCCGCCTGCTTTACGACGACTGCGCCTGTGGCAGGACCCTGGTTCGTATGGAGAAGGTGACCGGACGAACCGATGATATGCTTATCATCCGTGGCGTTAATGTCTTCCCGTCTCAGATTGAGCATGTGCTCATGGGGACAGAGGGTGTTGAGCCCCATTATCAGATTGTGGTGAACCGGGAAGGAAATATGGACACCATGGCCGTTGAGGTTGAGGTGAGTGAGGATATCTTCTCCGATGAGATCAAAAAACTGGAGAATCTCACCAAACGGATTCAGATGGATATCAAAGATATGCTTGGGGTGACCTGCCGCGTGAAACTGGTGGAGCCAAAGACCATTCAGCGCAGTGAAGGAAAGGCGCAGCGGGTTATTGACAACCGTAAATTATAATCTGGGGATCCACTATGCGAGTAGAACAGATTGCAGTATTTTTAGAGAATAAATCAGGCCGTCTGGCTGAGATCACAGCAAAACTGGCAGCGGAAAATATCAATATCAGGGCACTCTCTGTTGCAGATACTGCTGATTTTGGTATCCTGCGCCTCATCGTTGATAACGTGGAAAAGGCCAAAACCACCCTGAAAAACAATGGGTTTACCGTTGGTATCACCAATGTTATCGCCGTTGAAGTGGCCGACAAGACCGGTGGTCTTGCCGGAGTGCTCAAAACCATTGAAGAAGAAAAACTGAATGTGGAGTACATGTACGCCTTTGTCAATAAAACGGGAGAGAATGCAGTACTGATCTTCCGTTTTGATGATATGGATAAGGCCATTGAGGCCCTGGGACGTACCGGCTACACCATTTTGAGTGGCAAGGAAATCTGCGCGTTATAAGTTCCGGGTCTATCCGGAAGAACTGTTCGGTGAAATCACACTGGTTTTATCGCCATATTTAATTTGAACGGGGGAAAAGATGAAAAAATTTGCATCAAAACTTCTCATGGCCGTGATGGCAGTCAGCCTTCTGGCTGTGCCGGCGCTTGCTGAGACCATTAAAGTTGGAGCCATCCTGGCTGTTACCGGCGGCGCTTCCTTTCTCGGCGGCCCTGAAGCACGCAGTCTTGAGATGATGGTCGACAAGATCAATGCCGATGGCGGTATAAACGGCAATACGATCGAGCTCATCATAAAAGATTCTGCAGCAAGCCCTGAAAAGGCAATTTCATTTGCCAAGCAGCTCATTGAAGAGGAAAAGGTTCTGGCTATCATTGGTCCCTCCACAAGTGGAGAAACCATGAAAATCAAGAATATCTGCCAGCAGGCAAAAACACCCCTCATCTCCTGTGGTGCTGCTGAAGTTATCGTGAATCCGGTGGCCTCATATGTCTTCAAGACCCCTCAGAAAGATTCCTTTGCCGTGAAAAAGATCTTTATGGAGATGAATAAACTGGGCATTTCCAAAATAGCGGTTCTTGCTGGAAATACCGGTTTCGGCAAGGCGGGAAAGGGTCAGCTCCTGAAACTTGCTCCTGAGTTTGGTATCGATGTTGTTGAAGTTGAAGTCTATGATAAAAAATCCAACGATCTCTCTGCTGTTGTGGCCAAGATCAAGGCCAATAAAGAGGTTCAGGCAGTGGTTAACTGGTCCATCGTCCCCGCGCAGGCCATTGTGGCCAAAAATATGCGTCAGGCCGGCTGGGACGTACCCCTGTTCCAGAGCCACGGTTTTGGAAATATCAAATATGTTGAGGCCGCAGGTGCTGCAGCTGAAGGGATTATTTTTCCCGCAGGACGTCTTCTCATAGCTGAGAGTCTTCCCGATGATAATCCTCAGAAGGCACTTCTTATGGCCTATAAGAAAGACTATGAGGCCAAGTTCAATGAGCCTGCATCCACCTTTGGCGGCCATGGTTATGATGCCATCACCATCCTTGCTGCAGCCATCGCCGAGGGCGGAAATGATCGTGACAAGGTGCGTGATGCAATTGAGAACCTGAAGAACTTCCCCGGAACCGGTGGCGTGTTCAGTTTTTCCGCCGAAGATCATAACGGCCTTGATATTGATGCTTTCCAGATGATGACCGTGAAAGATGGCAAGTTTGTTGCCTATACCGGAAAATAATCTGCATCGAGAATAAACGCGGAAATGACCGGACTGGAGGCACTGTTTCCAGTCCGGTTTTTCTTGTGGGAGTTTCCGGTTTTCAGTTGTAAGTGCTCAGTCTGTATGGGAGCTGACTCTGAACACTTACAACTGAAAATTTCTTTTTTCTGCCTTCGAGGCACCATAGTCCAATGACCACTGAACTCTTTATTCAATACCTGATGGCAGGCATAACCTACGGCAGTATCTATGCCATTGTTGCCATCGGGTTCAACATTATCTATAACACCACCGGCATCATCAATTTTGCCCAGGGGGAATTTGTCATGTTCGGGGGGATGATAGCCATTTCCCTCCTCCAGTACATGCCGCTGCCCCTGGCCATAGCCCTGTCTGTTGCCATAACCATGCTCATTGGGGCTCTCATTGAGATCTGCTTTATCCGCTGGCTTAAATCACCTTCCGTACTGCGGATGATTATTATCACCATTGGTATCTCGATTATCTCCCGTGAGGTGGCCGTTCATGTATGGGGGGAATCCATACGATCGCTCCCCTATTTTCTCGGAAACGAGATCAGCTCCATACCGGTGCTCGGGGCCCGTATCTCGCCGCAGGTCCTATGGGTGGTTGCCGCATCGGCACTCATGGTGGTCGGGCTTGGTATTTTCTTCAAGACGACATCTGTTGGACGGGAGATGCGTGCCTGCGCCTCCAATCGCAAGGCGGCCACGCTTTGCGGTATCAATACCCAGAACATGGTAACACTCTCGTTTATTCTGAGTGCCGGGATCGGTGCAGTTGCCGGTTGTGTCATGTCACCCATCACCTACAGTCAGTATGACATGGGCACCGGGCTTGCCATCAAGGGCTTCACCGTTGCCATCCTTGGTGGGCTTGGGAGTTCCGGTGGTGCGGTTGCTGCAGGGCTGCTTCTCGGTATCATCGAGGCCTTTTCCGTCTCTGTGGTGCCCCTGGCCTTTCAGGACGCTATCTCCATTGCCATTCTTCTTCTTATTCTCTTTGTGAGGCCTCAGGGCCTGTTTGGTTCCAAAGAGGCAGCCGGATTGTCGGAGTTTTGAAATTATGAAAAAACTACTGCCCATCCTGCCACTTTTTGCTGTGGTCATAGGAATACACCTCCTCACCAGCGCCACAGGGACCATGTATTACCTGACTCAGATGACCATGTCTGCCTACTATTCACTGCTCATCATCGGCCTCTGTGTGCTGATGGGCTACGCAGGACAGATATCCCTTGGCCATGCAGGCTTTTTTGCGATAGGCGGCTATCTCTCAGCTGCCCTCACCACCCACAGTCTTCTTCCCTATCAGGGCTCGGTTCTGGTTCGGCTTCTGGATTCCGCCGGACTGCTGCACTCAGGGCATGACCTTTACGGTGAGGCTCTTCTGGTGGTGACACCGTGGGCTGCCTGCATTATTGCCGTTTCCACCGCTGCGATCATCGCGGTTGTGATCGGTATTCCGGTATTAAAGCTTAAAGGGCACTATCTGGCCATGGCCACCCTTGGCTTTGGTATCATTATTTACCGGGTGGCCCTTGCCCTTGAATATTTTGGTGAGGCTGACGGTATATCTGAAGTTCCCGCCTTTGTCCTGCTTCCGGGCTTAAGTGTCAGTGGTGATTTCAGCGCCCGGGTCCAGAACTATTATATTGCATGGGTGCTGCTTCTGCTGGGTATGGTGCTTCTCCTGAATCTGATTGATTCCAGAGTCGGAAGGGCACTGCGGGGTA
>JAMOMO010000512.1 GCA_027067035.1 Desulfobulbaceae bacterium | reverse complement strand
GTGGTAAGAGTTATGCTGCTAGGCGTTCTTTGCCAGCAAACCTACAATATGTTGGCAGGTTTTTCTACTGCCGCCTTGTTTTAAGTGAATATATTTATCAGCTTTTTGTTGAATAACTGCTTTGTCGGGTGGGTTTTTCAGTGTGCTGACAAGGAGTTGCAGGACTTCCCGGCGATTACGACCCTTCTGTACCAGCCCTTCGCGAAAGACCTCATCTCCTGCCCAGAAGAAGTTGTAGATCGACGGTCCGGTGACCGGCTTGAGGCCGTTCATAAACGCCTCAACGAAATTCTGGCCTCCCAGAGGAGCCAGGCTGCCACCGATAAATGCCGCATCTGCCATCTGGTAACCTCTGTTGAGTTCACCAAAGACGTCCCAGATTATGACAGATCTTGTTGTGTTATCACAGGAATCGTCTGTTTTCAGACAGTGGCTGATGCCGTTTTCTGTGAAGAGTGCTGCCCAGTTGCTGACCCTGGGGAGGTGCCGGGGAAAGAGATCTATCCTGAGATCCGGAAACTGTGCAAGGAGTTCCTGAATGATATGAAGTACGTCCTGCTCCTCCTCTTTTCTGATGGAGGCCAGGACAAGGGATTTGCGTTCCCCTGTTTTTCGAGGAGAAACAGTACATCTTCTGATCTGGTCAAATTTAATATTGGGTACATGGAGTGTCTGCTCCTGCTCAAAGATGATGCGGAGGCGCTCCCGGTACTCTTCTGTGCTAGCAAGTATCAGATCCGGCTGGATGGTTCTCCAGAGAAAACGGGCTTTTTTGTAGCCCTTGAAACTCTTTTCGGTCATCCTTCCATTGGCAATCATGATCTTTTTCTGCTGCTTTTTCATCTCAAGCATCAGGGCGGGCCATATTTCAAGCTCAATGAGGACAAGCAGCTCCGGGTCGGCAATTGCCACGGCTTTTTTCACCAGTGCCGGGTTGTCAAAGACCATATAACTGACTGTTACCCTGTGGGGAAGATCTTTGATGTTTTTCTCTAAAATCTCTTTTCCCTGGGAGGTGTTGCAGCTAATAAGGATATCAAATGTCTGCCCCTGTTCAAAGTTTTTGAGAATCTGCAGGGCGATATAGGCCTCTCCCACCGATGCCGCATGCATCCAGATGTCGACTTTGGAGAAGCTGATTGTCTTTAAGGTGCGCTCTGCAGCCCCTTCCTTCAGTCGTGCGGATCTGAGCAGCAGAGGAGTGGCGCAGGTCCAGAGGCACCTGTAGAACAGGAAGAGGAGTTGCAGGGGATATGATATTTTCATGGTGGATTCTTACAGGTACTCTTTGATCTTGGCAAGGAGTGATGGATAGCTTATTTCCAGCAGTCTGGCTGCCATGCTTTTGTTTCCATTACTTGTTTCAAGGGCCCTGCTGATGAGCTTTTTTTCAATGATTTTTTTTGCCTGTTTCAGGGAGAAGGTCCCCAGCATCTCGTTGATTTTTTCATCACAGCTGCTGACGGATCTTGCCCCGCTGAGGTCAGAGGGGAGTATTTCCCTGCCCTCTGCAACAATTGCCGCCCGTTCAAGGCAGTTTTTCAGTTCTCTGATATTTCCCTTCCATTCCCGTGAGAGCAGAACTCCCATGGCCTCCTGGGAGATACTCTCAATGGAGAGGTTCATTTTTGTGTTGAGCATGGCGAGGAAATGGGTGCAGAGCCGGGGGATATCCTCCTTTCGCTCCCGCAGGGGGGGAAGGTTCAGGGTGATGACGTTGAGGCGGTAAAAAAGGTCCTCCCGAAACCGCCCCTCTTCCACCTCTTTTTCCATATCTTTGGCTGTTGCCGTGATAACGCGTACATTGGTGGCCTTTGTTTTGACACTGCCCACGGGCCGGATTTCCTCTTCCTGCAGGACCCGCAGCAGTTTCACCTGCAGCCCTAATGGGAGCTCCCCTATTTCGTCCAGAAACAGTGTACCCGACTCAGCCTCCTCAAAGAGCCCTTTGCGATCGGAGTCGGCTCCCGTGAATGCACCTTTGACATAGCCGAAAAATTCACTTTCCAGGAGGTTTTCCGGGATGGAGCCGCAGTTTACTGCAATAAACGGTTTTCCGTTTCTTTCGGATTTCTGGTGTATTCCCTGGGCAATCAGCTCTTTTCCGGTGCCGGATTCTCCTGTGATAAGGACTGTTGTATCATAGCGGGCAACCTTTTCAGTGAGCTGCAGCAGGGAACGCATTTTCTGGGAATGGGCAACAATATCTTCAAAGTTGCCGCTGGCCTGCAGTTCTTTCACCCTGGCCTTTAAGCGGGTGTTTTCCTCCTGAAGTTCCAGGTGATTGCCTGCCTTTTCAAGGGCAAGAAGAATCTCCGCTGTCTTAAAGGGTTTGGTGATGAAATCATAGGCCCCGGTCTTCATGGCGTCCACGGCATCGTCAATGGTTGCATATGCAGACATCATGATAACGATGGGCTTTGCGCCGTCTTCGGGGATGGCCTTGAGGAACTGCAGGCCATCCATTTTGGGCATCTTCAAGTCACAGAGGATAAAGGGAAAGGGCGCTTTTTTCTGGATGGCCAGGGCCTGCTCACCATTTTCAGCCATGGTCACCTGGTATCCCGCCTTGGAGGTGACCACAGAGAGCATATGGCGCATATTTTCTTCATCATCAATGATCAGAAGACGTTTTTTCTCAGTCATGCTGTTGTTCCTTGCTGAAATCTGATGCCTTGCCCCTGGAGAGGGGAAGGGTTATCTGCACAGAGGTTCCCCGGTTTTCCCGTGAGCTGACACTGATGCTGCCACCGGATTTTTTGATCATATTATGGGCCACGGCCAGGCCGAGTCCGGTGCCTTTTCCCACCTCCTTGGTGGTGAAAAACGGATCAAAGATCGCATCCCTGTGTTCGGCTTGAATACCTGCGCCGTTATCTGTGATGGTGACCATGATACTGGTGTTGCTGTTCTCTGTAATCTGATTCTCTGTACTCAGGGTGATGAGGCCGCTTTCATTTCCTGGTGCTTCTTCGATGGCATCAATGGAGTTGAGGATGCAGTTTAAAAAGACCTGATGGAGACCATCGCTGTCAATGATTACTTCACTGAGGGCTGCATGGAAGTTTGTAACGTAATGAATGTTGATGCTGGTTTTCCGCACCCGGACATTTTTGATGAGTTCATTGAGGAGTGTGTGCAGATCAACACTGTCCACAGGCGAGTTCACCGGAGATCTGGAAAGATCCAGGAGGCTTCTGATCAGTGCATTTATCCGGTTGAGCTCCTGGAGGGCTCTGTTGCTGAATGTTTTCCGGTCCTCATCTCCGAGTGTGCTGTCTGTGAGGAGATCAATATAGCCCTGGATGATTCCAAGGGGATTGCCGATCTCATGGGCCAGACCGGCAGAGAGCCTGCCGATGGATGCGAGTTTCTCGGCCCTGATCATCTCATCGCGATTTTTCTGCAGTTCCTCGTTTGCCTTTTTTAATGACTCAACGGTGCGTTTCAGTTCCTGTTTGTCTCCATCAATCCGCGATACGAGGCGGTTCAGGCTGAGTGACAACTGGGTGAATTCGCCCAGCCCCTCTCCCGAGAGGAAGCTGGCGTTATCAAGATCAGTGCGCGAATCGGCAAGGCGTGAAAGTCGTTCTATGGGCTTTATGACGAGGTGCACCAGCCGTGTGAATCCGATGGCTGTGAAGATAAGCACATTCACCAGGAGGTAGGCAAAGAAGATCTTCTGGGCCTTGCGAATGGAGGTTGAGACGGCAGAGAGTGAACGGACGAGTCCGATGGCCCCCTGCTTTTCGTCGTGAAGCCGCACCGGTGTTGCCATAAGGAGGAACTGTTTTGAGAGGAAAAAGCCGTTCCAGGACGCACCGGAGTATGCGGTTCTTGTCTTTTTACTGTTGATGGCTTCCGTGAGCAGGGTGCGAAGCGGTAGTTTTTGTGTGCAGCTGCCATGGGTCACCGGTGCTGTGGAGAGCTGCTCCTGCCACTGCAGGCAGAGGATATCGCCTTCCCTGAGAAAACTGTCCAGTTGGTATTGCTCCCCTGAAGGGGCTCCGGCCAGTTCGTCGCGGCTCAGGGAGGCGGCGGCGATATGAAGGAGTTTTTCGCTGATCTGTTTTTCCTGCTGAATCCCGTTCCGCTGCCATAAGATCAGCATGACAAATCCAAAGAGAAACATGCTGATAAAGAGGAGTATGGAGAGGGTGAGTCCCAGCTGAACTTTAAGGGTGTGCATAATCCGCTATTGTAGCAGAAGCACAGGGAAAGGCAAGGAAAGGGCAGCCCGCTGGAGAGCGCAGCAGGGCGGCGGACAGTCTTTCAGGAGTCCCTGCTCTCTTTCCGGTTGTCTCGGGTGTGGAGTCTGCAGTGATCTTTTCCCGAGAAAAAATTCAGCCAGGAGGAGGTTCGGTTCAGGGACCAGTCTTTGGGTGGAATGGGCTCTGCCGGCCGAATATTTATGCTGTCAGGCTCAGGTCCTCTGTGGTAGCTCCTCACCCAGAAACAGAGCCGTTCTCCGGGGTATACTTCGCAGTAGCCGTTGCTGGATCCTCCACATGGTCCGTTTATCATCTTTTTCGGACAGCCGGACTGGGGGCAGAGGTAGGAAGATGCTGCCAGGGTGCAGTCTCCACACATCCGACAGTGAAAAAGAAGTTTTTTGATGACATGTTCCAGCAGTGTATAGAAGCGGCGCAGTGTTTTGTTGCCAAGGGCCTTTAAGCTTATTCTGCTGGCAAGGGGAAAGAGAAAACCTGCCGGGTCGAAGATCTGTCTGTGAATGAAATCGTTGCTTCTGTAGAGCAGTGGCAGTGTGCGTTTTTTGGGCTGCTTTGAATGGCTGTGATACAGGTACCAGGTTGCGGGAGCAGGGAAGTGGATGTTATCCGTGTTCTCCCTGTTATTCATTGTGTCTGCTGTAT
>JAMOMO010000511.1 GCA_027067035.1 Desulfobulbaceae bacterium | reverse complement strand
AACCCATCATGGCAATGATGATCACGTCCGGGTCTGCCGCAATCACCTTCTCATAGTTTGTTATCCCGCTTGTCTGTTTTCCGGCAATGTTGATTCCTCCGGCCAGGAGTATGAAATCGTTGGTGAAGGATGTCGGAACAGATGCAAAAAGTGGTTCCGCCCCCACCTGAAGAAAGACTTTTCGAGCGGGGAGATTTGCTGTCAGCCGCTGCAGGTCGTCAACCTCTTTCCGGGCTCTGGCTATGATCTGCTTTGCCTTGTCTTCACGTCCCAGAAGCTTTCCAAGTTCCAGAAACTGCGTACAGATATCATTGAATGATGCCGGCTGATTGAACTGAACCACCCTGATGCCTGCTGCCTGCAGCTGTTGAAGCTGCTGAGGCCTGCTGAGTGCTGTTGCAAGTACCAGGTCCGGCTGCAGTCCGATGATTTTCTCAATGGCGATCTGCATCACCGAGCCGATCTTGTCTTTAGATTTTGCAGCCTCGGGACGAACACAGTAGCTGGTGTTGGCAACAAGGAGATCACCTGCACCGAGGAGAAATATATTTTCGGTGTTGATGGGGCCCAGTGATATGATCCGCTGTGGTAGTGACTGTCCGGAAGCGAGGACCCGGAGCGGCGCGGAGAGCAGAAGAAAGGTGAACGCAAGGATATAGAGGCATTTCTTCAGCATGGTGAATCAGTAGGTTCGTGCTATATCAAGACTGCGCTGCAAACGCTCCATGAAAAATGAGATTATTTCCGGGTAGTAGGCAAGGCCCTTGAAAAAATCCTGATTGCCATGTCGTACCATGGGGCATTCTACTTCAAATCCCATGGCCTCAAGCCGCAGTTTCCAGCTGTTCTCATTTTTTTCTCCCATGAGATCCTCTTCCGCATGCATCCCGGCCAGGTACATCATCGGGATGATTTTGACCCTTTTATTGCAGGAACTGAGATTTTTCCATGCCATGTGTCTGAGTACTGCCTCATGATCCGGAACACCTTCAAGGGCGGCGGCCAGGACATTGGGATAATATTCCCTCACCAGTTTCTCAAGGCCGAGATAGGCACTGTTTACAGGGTCTGCCACCAGTGGAGTGCCATGCAGCGCCAGGAGGTTGAGGCCGTCATCAGGGCCAAGAAATTCAGTTTCAATGATGGAGAGGGTTTCTTTCACAAAGCTCCAGCGGTGAAGCAGTGTTTCTCCCACAAAGACCCGAAGGCCGGGGAAGAATTCGCAGGTTTCAGCTATCTGCCGGTATTCGGTGCCGGGAAAGATATGCAGCGGCTGGACCACCACCTTGCGGAACCCTGCAGTTTCGACCCTTGCCAGTGTCTCCTGAAGTGAGGGGAGTTTCTTTTTCCTGCAGATGATATTTGAGCTGTAGGCCCAGAAATGTTCGTGATCTGGAAAGCGGGACTGCACGCCATTCTGGAATATCTCAAGCCCTCCCCTGGCGCGGCTGCTGGTTCCAAAACTCACCATGATGATGGCCGGTTTGTCTTTCAGCTCTGGTACTCGTAGTTTACGGCCTATATAGCCATTCTGGTTCATAGTCAATCCTTCTGTTGTGTGGCGGCCTCTCCTGCGGCGGGGCCGTGTCTCTGCTCTGCAAAAGGTACTCTTTTCAGGCGACCAAGTCAAAATGTTCAGCACACTGTATTGTCTGTCACTACTTCTGACGGATATCATTTCAGCTGCTGTTGAAATCCAGCGCCACAAGTTTACTGTATAACCCGTCAAGCTGCAGCAGCTCTTCATGGCTGCCCTGTTCCCTTATCCGTCCCTTGTCAAGGACGATGATCCTGTCGGCCCGCTGTACAGTAGAGAGGCGATGGGCAATGATCAGTACGGTCTTTTCCCGGAAACAGTGTTCAAGAGGGAGCTCGAGCAGTTCTTCGGTTCGGGAGTCAATGGCGGAACTTGCCTCATCAAGGACAAGGAGAGACGGGTTGCGGCAGAGGACCCGGGCGATGGCGAGGAGCTGTTTTTCTCCCGTCGAAATGGATTGACCGCCCTCTCCTATGAGAGTATCGATACCGTTGGGGAGTCCATGGATGAATTGGTCTAATTGGGTGAGTTTGAGGAGCTCTTCGGTTTCCTCCCTGCTTTTTTTCGTATCAAGGATGATATTATGAAACAGGCTGTCCTGCAGAATCAGCATCTCCTGCATCACAACACCGATTTCCCGTCTGAGTCTCTGTTTTGCTATGGTGCTGAGGGGGTGGCCTGCCAGACTGATACTGCCGCTGTCCGGTTCATAAAAGCGCAGCATGAGGTTGATGATAGTTGATTTGCCGCTTCCGGTGGAGCCGACAATGGCGACGGTTTCCCCTTTCTTGAGTGTAAAGGAGATGTCATGCAGCACGGTCTGGCCGGGAGTGTAGGAAAAGCTGACCCTGTCAAATTGGAGATCTCCGCTGAGGGAGAGGATTTCCCTCTGGTCGGGCATACTCTTTTCTTCTGCTTCGGTGTCCAGCAGATGAAAGATTCGCTCTGCTGAGGCAAGTGCGGACTGTACAATGGAGTATTTCTGTGACAGTTCACGGAGGGGCTGGAAAAAGAGCCGCATGTAGGAGAAAAAGGCGATTAATTCACCAAGACTCAATTCTTTCCGAATAACTTCTCCACCGCCGTACCAGAGAATGATCGCAATGGCCAGTGAGGCCATGAGCTCGGTAAGTGGCATAAAGGCTCCGAAGAGTCGTATCTGGCGGAGCGTTTTTGTCAGATAGCTGTCATTCATCCGGGCAAAATCACGATTCAAATCATTCTCCCGCCCGAAGAGCTGTACCAGGGTAATACCTGAGACGCTTTCCTGGATAAAACTGTTCAGGCGTGAAAGCTGTTTACGGATCGCCCGAAAATGCTTTCGGGCAAGTCTGGAGAAGAGAATGGTCACCGTGGCGGCAAGGGGGACAAAGATACAGAGTATGCCGCCCAGTTTTGGGTTCATATACAGGAGAAGGCCAAGGATGGAGAGCATCCGCAGCAGATCATTGAAGAGGGTTACCATGATGGAGGTGAACATTTCATGCATGTTCTGTACATCATTGGTGAGCCGGGTTACCAGGCGGCCCACCGGCTGTTCACTGAAAAAGGGAACCCTGATGCGCAGCAGGTGACTGAAGAGGTCCTGGCGCAGGCTGTGCATGATGGATTGTCCGATCCACTCCAGCAGCAGGACCTGAAAAAAAGAGGCGGCAAAACCGCTGCATATCAGGCCGCCGTACAGGAGAACGTTTCTGCTGAGCCCTGCGGCCCGCTGAGCCATGGCCATGTCCGGGTTGGTAATATAGAGATCAATTGCCTGCTGCATCAGCCAGGGCAGTCCGAGGGCTGAGCCTGTCACAATCAGGGAGAGCAGCACTGCTCCGGCAAAGGGGAGGCGGAAGGGATGAAGGTAGCCCAGAATACGGTGCCATAAGCCCTTCTCGGACATGGACCGTGTGTAGTCTTCTTCAAAGTAGCCGAAATTACGCATCTTCCGCCGTCCCGTTCTGAAGGTGCTGCCGTCTGCTGATCTCTTGGATAAAGCTGTTACGGCCAGCCAGTTCCCGGTAACTGCCGATGTCGCTCACCCTGCCATTTTCCAGAACCAGGACCCTGTCTGCCCTGGCAAGCTGTTTGACCCGCTGGCTGACCCAGATAACCATTCTGGAGGCGAGCCAGGGACCGATATTGTCTATGATCTGCTGTTCCGTACTGCTGTCCACGGCGGCAAGCCCGTCATCAATGATGAGAACGGGACGGTCGCAGAGCAGGGCCCTGGCAAGGGCCACCCGGCCCCGCTGGCCACCCGAGAGTGACACGCCTTTTTCACCGATCATGGAGTCATATTTTTCCGGCAGGGCCACGATTTCATCATGGATTGCTGCGGCTCTGGCTGCGGCTTCAATGCGTTCCATGGAGGCGTCCGGGTCACCAAAGGCGATATTGTCACGAAGGCTGCTTGAGAAGAGCAGGGGTTCCTGGCTTACATAGCTTATCAGGCTTTGAACCGATGCGGGTGCAATCTCATTGACATCACGATCTCCAATGAAAAGGCATCTGTCCGGTACCGGATAGCTTCGCGTCAGGATCTGGCAGAAGCTGGTCTTGCCGCATCCTGTGGGGCCGGTGACTCCAAGGATTTCAGTGTTGATTTCGAGACTGAGTGAATCAAGGATAATCCTCTCCGATCGCGGGTAGCTGAAGCTGAGTTTATTGAAGCGGAAGCTGCAGGTCTTCGGTTTGTGGACAGGCTTATCCGGATTAATCTCCGGTTTTGTGGAGAGCAGCAGGTCAATCCGGCGCAGTGAAGTAAGTCCGCGCTGGGACAGATTTGCAACCCATCCGACTGCCATCATCGGCCAGATCAGCATGGAAAGGTAGGTGACAAAGGCTACAAAATCACCCATGGAGATAGTCCCTTTCATGACAAGATGACCGCCGAAGTAAAGCACCAGAAGCATCGCGCTGCTGCCGACCAGGGTGGCAATGGGAAAGAGCAGACCCTGAATCACGGCAACACTGATACTTGACTGAACATAGTCCCGGCCCAGTTTTTCAAATCGTTTTGTCTGTGATCGCTCCAGGGTGTATGCCTTGAGGAGGCGGATGGCTGCGATGGAGGATCTGGCAAATTCTGTCATGGTGGAAAACTGTTCCTGAACCCGGTCAAAGCGCTGATGGAGACGGCCCGAGAGAAAACGGGTGGCCAGTGCCAGGACCGGCATGGGCAGCAGTGCCAGCAGGGTGAGACCCGGATGAATGTGGATCATAAAGGCGACGGCTGCCACCGACATGACCAGTGCGTCAATTGCGGCAACCATTCCCATGCCGCAGGCCATCTGTATGGCTGCAAGATCATTGCTGCAGTGGGCCATGATGGATCCGGTGCTGTAACTGGAAAAGAAACTGCCATCCATGGTCATGGTGTGGGTG
>JAMOMO010000510.1 GCA_027067035.1 Desulfobulbaceae bacterium | reverse complement strand
TGGAACTGAAAACACCACATGACCGGTATCGTCTGTTTCTTTGGAAAGACCGGTATAATTACCGGATGCAGTATACAGGGAACAGCGCAGATTACTTAATGCACCAAAATCAACCGGCCTTTCATCGACAATCCAAACAGTAACATCCTGATGCTCTATCATGATAGAACCGCTGGATGTCTCAGGGACGCTAACCGCTTCTGACCAGAACTCATACCCAAGATAATCAACCTTGAGCTTATAAGTGCCGTCCGGGACGTCATAGGTAACAACTCCATAGGCATCACTTACAGCACTCTGGTTAAGGTAGACTCCTGCACTGTTCATCCGGGTTAAGCATACTTTTGCATTAAAAACGTGGAAATACTATTCTTTCTTTCAAAGAAGAGACCAATCAAATTTCAGGGAATATCAGGATCGGAAAGCCAGAACAGATCTCCGGGGACAACAACAGCCCCGCTTCCTCGGATATGATCTATCCGAAGAGGCAGGACATGTTTTCAGACTACTCGTGAAGCACGGTTTTACGCTGCAGAAGCTCAAAGGCTTTTCGGTACTCCCTGGCAGCTTCTTCATATTTCTTCTGTTTTTCCAGGAAGGTTGCAACAGTATAGTGAATATCGGAATTTCGGCCGTTACGGAACAGCAGGGCCTTCAGATCCATGACAGCCTCATCAAGCTCACCCATCTCGGCACTGACCCGCGCCAGGCAGATTTCAGCTTCAACGGAATCCGGATCACCTTCAAGCCCTGCTTCAAGCTCTGTGATGGCATCGTCAAGATTTCCCTCGTCAAGATAGAGGCAGCCGAGTTTTACCCGGGCCTCATGCAACTCGGGATTCAGCTTCAGGGCTTCCAGAAACTCGCGCTGTGCAGCCTCCGCCATCCCCTTATTCTTCATAACCGTCCCCATGTTCAGGTGACGCAGGGAGAGTTTTATCTCCTTGGGGACCTCTTCCATCTCCGGATTCAGCTGGGCTTCCAGCTCCTCATGACTCAGCAGACCGAGCATGATATCAACTTCACCACGAAGTCTCTCGGCAATATCCTTGCTGTAACCAATTCCGCCGCTGACATTTCCCTGTGCATCAACAAAGAGCAGGGACGGCAGGACATAAAGTCCGAAACTGCTGTACACCTTTCCTGAAGCATCCTTATACACAGGCATGGCTAACCCGGCCGCTTCACTGACCTCATCAACCACTGCCTGAGGATCATTCTGCATATTAACAACCAGCACCTCAACTCCCTTTTCCGTCAGGTAGGGTTCCAGTTCCTGCAGTGCCTTAAGTGCTTTGGCCGCCCGTTTCTTTTTGGCAGCCATATCTCCACCCCAAAATGCAAGCAGCAGTGGTTTCCCTGCCAGCGAGCTGATATTCAGAGTTTCTTCTCCTTTATAGCCACTAAAACTGGCATCCGGAACCGGTTTTCCCACTTTCAAAACCCGAAAGGGGAACGATTTCGCCTGACTGCTGTCAGACAGGATAAATAAACAGGCGAAAAACATGATCAATACAATCAGATGTTTTTTCCGATAGAGATCATTTTGTTCTATCCATAACATGAGGATACTCCGTTAATGGTAAATATAAATCAACAAACCCTTTTCTGCAGGGTGAGTCACTGCGCCCCAGACTGTCTCAAAAGAAGAAAAAGGAGCTTTTTTTCCTTATCGACTGGCCTTTCCAACTGCCTTTACGCGATTATACTGTTTGGGGGCATGACAACCGACAAGACATCCACCACCATTTTTAGTGGGAGTAAATTCAATTGGGTACGACCATCTGCCAAAGGGAACTTCATAACGAATGTGTTTGGCCTGGTCACTGGCATGGGGATTATGACAGGCAATACAGCTTCTTCCTTTTTTTCTGTTTACATGGAAGAAATGGAGATTGTACTCACCATCACGAAAGTTGGTCAGTTTATCAGTATTTCGGGTCTTGGCAACTTCCTTGTTATGACAGCCAAAACAGAGATCGTAATCATCCTGTTTGTAATCATTATAGAATGACTCCGGAAAATAGCGGACCAGGAGACGGCTGAACTCCGAACCGTGGACGTTGTGACACTCAGTACAGGCACCTGTTTTTACAGGACCATGGAGATTCTTACTCTCTGCAATCTCATCAGCAAGCTCTTCATGACAGGTTCCACAGAGTTTGATTCCCTTTCCCTTGAGCAGAGAAGAGACCTCTGAACCATGGGGCAGATGACACTTGGTACACTCTCCTTTTGCAACAGGTTCATGTTTATAGACCGCAGTGTCAATTGCCTCATAGACATCAGGGGAGACCTCCCGATGACAGCTCTCACAGAGCTTGTCAACGGGTTTGTGCAGCTGAAAACGGGTTTCAGAGCTGTGCGGGTCATGACAGTTGTTACAATCTTCAGCAACCGGATCATGGATAATTTTCCGATCCATCTGATCTTTAACACCGTCATGGCACTCAAAGCAGAGCTTTCCCCCTTCCTGGGGAGCAATCAGCAGTTTTTCGTTGGGCGATGCATGTGGGTTATGACAGGCAATACAGTCTCCTGAAGCCACAGGACCATGTTGATGTTTCTGGGTAAAAATTTCCTCTTCATGACAGTTGAAACAGAGGCTGCTCACCTGTTTACCATCGCCACGCAGCTGAAAACGCATGGGGGACTGATGGGGATCATGACAATCGATACAGCCTTCTTCCACGGGAGGGTGAACCACATCCTGGTCAAATTCCTTCTGTTTTGCTTCATGACAGACGATACAGAGCTCAGGTCCGCTGCGCTCCATCTGCAGAGGCTCATTGGAACCATGCGGGTTATGACAGGAAATACAGATACCGGCACCAACGGGACCATGAACATGGGCAGCATCCTTCCCCATCTTGGGATGACATCCGCCAGTGGTACAGTTACTCCGCGCAGGGATAATTCGCTTAAAGTTATACTTGCCGCGTCTGAAACTGTGACACTCTCTGCAGTTCATCTCTCCTGCTTTGGAATGGACATAAAAGCGTTTAAACCCTTTGGGCACTTTCTGACCTTTCTTGAAAGCCTTTTTCGGGGTGTAAAACACCTTAATCTGCCTGGTCAGCCCGGCGCCGGTTATGGTTATCTGATTTGCGCCACTGCTGAAAGAGACCAGTGTTCCAAATGCCCCTTTTTTTACG
>JAMOMO010000509.1 GCA_027067035.1 Desulfobulbaceae bacterium | reverse complement strand
GCTTATCCGGGATGGTAGAATACTCGATTCCCGGGTGGAGGTGATGGATGGTCTGGCCCTGTCCATGCTGGCGGATGACTTCTTGAAACAGCTTGGCCGTTAGGCCTGTCAGCAGCCGCATACCGGGTGGATTCGCGTTTTGCCCTGGCTCCCTTCGGTGGAATAGCCATCCCGAATCCACCAGTCCAGTCCACCGAGGAGTTCCTTCACGGAAAATCCCAGGGCTGTAAGATTGGCGGCAGCCTTTGTTGAGGCGTTACAGCCGATGCCGTCGCAGTAGGTGACATAGAGTGTGTTTCTGTCCAGATCACTGGTACTTTCCCTGTCCATTGTTCTGTGGGGAAAGCTGATTGCCGAGGGGATGTGTTCGTGCTCGTAGGCCTCTGTGGAACGTGCATCAATCACCACCACATTCTCCCCCTCCTTCAGTGCTGTGGCGAGATCCCAGGAGTCGGTTTCGTACTGCAGTTTGGCGGCGTAAAATTCACTTTGGGTCATTGTCAGCTCCTCTCTTCTGTCTTGTAAACGGGGCAGTTATCGGGGAGTACCAGCTGGATTTCACCGGGCAGTACATCAAAACGGATATGTCTCTCCCGGATGGGTTCTCCGTCAAGGTTTACGGATTTGTTTTCATCTGTCCAGGTGTCAACCCAGCTGGAGCGGTATCGTTTCACGTATTTTCCCTGGACCAGTGGTTCGCGCATCTCCTGGAGGACCTGGGCCACATCGGTGATGGGAAAGAGCAGGATAACCATGATATCCAGCAGACCATCATTGATCCAGGCACCGGGTGCCAGAATCTGGCCCCCTCCTGCCTGCCTGCCGTTGCAGACAGCAGCAACCACTGCCTCACCCTCGAGTTCAACATTTTCCGCCAGGAGGCGTCCATGGTTGGGGACAAAGCTGAGGGATTTTATCACAGCGGTGAGGGCATAGGCACCGCCACCAAGAAAATTTTTGAGCTGGGGCGGGGTCTCTGCCGTCACCTGTGAGCCAAAACCGCCCGACGCGACATTGATAAAATATCTGCTGTTGGCCTTCACAATGTCCACTTCGCGGCTCTTCCCGGAGAGGGCGAGCTGCAGTGCCTCAAGGGCTGTGTGCGGAATGGCGCAGGAAGTGGCAAAGTCATTGGCAGTGCCAAGGGGCAGGATGGCAAGTTCCGGTCGGGCATCTGCATCAAGTACAGCAAGACCGTTCACCACCTCATTGAGGGTACCGTCACCGCCACCGGCCACGATGCGTTTCACTCCTTCCCGACTGGCCTCCTGTACCAGCCTTTCGCCATCCCCCTTTTCCCAGGTGACCCGCACCTCAATATCTGCAGACCTGCTGCGCAGCAGGGTGACTGCAGAACGTATCTCTTCCTGTTCTGCCTTTTTGCCGTTAAGTATGAGTCGTATCATCTGCTGTGCCCGGGGTTGAATGGGTGATTGTCTCTGTTTTTCCCATTGTAGCCTGATATGAGCTGAGAGGAAACGGAAAATATATCCTCCCTGCCTGTTCAGGCCGGGCGCTGCTCAAGCATACCCTCACGGACAATAAAGCCGAGAATCTCATCAAGACCGTGACCGTTCTTCATATTGGCAAAGACAAAAGGCCGTTCTCCGCGCATCTTCAGGGCATCACGTTCCATGACAGAAAGCGATGCCCCCACCATGGGTGCAAGATCGATCTTGTTGATCACCAGCAGATCGGATCGGGTGATCCCGGGACCTCCTTTCCGGGGAATCTTGTCACCTGCTGCCACATCAATGACGTAAATGGCAAGGTCTGCCAGTTCCGGACTGAAGGTGGCACTCAGGTTGTCACCGCCACTCTCAATGATGACAAGGTCCAGGTCCGGAAAGTTTTCAGTGAAATCCTCAACAGCCGCAAGATTCATGGATGCATCTTCGCGGATGGCGGTGTGGGGGCAGCCGCCGGTCTCCACGCCGATGATGCGATTGGCCGGCAGGGCTTTATTGCTGGTGAGGAATTTGGCATCTTCCCGGGTGTAAATATCGTTGGTGACAACAGCTACTTCATAGTGGTCACGCATCCTGTGACAGAGTGCCTGGATCAGGGCCGTTTTCCCGGAGCCCACGGGACCGCCGATTCCAAGACGAAGTATTGAACTGCTGCTCTGAGAGTTTTCCATAATACTTTCCATAGTTGTTTTGAGGTGAGTTGAGAGGTGTTTACGATCTGTAGAGCCTGCTGTACTGGCTTTCATGCAGGGAACAGGCCAGAGCCAGGGCCGGACTTGCAGCACCGATGTCATCATCTGCACAGCTGAAGCCCTGCTCGACACAGTCTATTATGGAGTCTGAGAGTTGCGTCAGCAGCTGCTGTCCCTGGGTCTGGCCAAGGGGGATAATCTTGATTCCGGTGATTACCTGGTTTTCCAGCCAGGACCAGATATAGCCCGTGGCTGCGTCTTCAAGACTAATGTTCCACCTGGTGGCCATGAAGACATAGCCCGCAAGCTGGCTTCTCTTCAGGATCTGTATCGGGCTCCCTTTCTCCAGCAGATCAAGGCTGGCCATGAGGGTGGCAAGGGCACGGCCCCTGGTCTGTTCCTCCTCCTGCATCTCAGAGCTTTCACGGCAGGCTGAGAGAAGATCACAATGCTGCCCCAGCAGCTCCCAGTCACTGCTCTGTATCGCCTGGTAGATCCGTTTCAGGAGAGGAATATCAACGCGGCCCATGGAGTTGTGGAGCAGATCGAGGAGCCAGGCTGTAAAGCTCTCTGTATCGTGAATCCAGCCATTCTCCACGGTCCACTCAAGGCCCTGTGAATAGCTGAAGGAACCGGTGGGAAGATTGGGGCTCACAAGATGGAGGAGGCGAAGCAGCGATCTATCCATGCTGGTGTCCATGGCTGTGACTGCCGTCATCGTATGCCCCGCTCTCCGGTTCAAAGGGGCCTTCCTGGACCCGGGTGTGAAAACCAAGACCGCAGATCATCTCATCGAGTACGTGATCGTGGGGGTAGCTGAGACCGTCTGAAGCTATCTGCAGATCCACGTGGCGGTTCCCCAGGTGGTAGCAGAGTCGTGCCAGCTGCAGGGGATCATCACAGCTGATGGTGGAGAGTTTCTCTGTGGCTGCCACGACCTGTATTGCCAGGCCCTCTTCACTGCAGAGGACATCACCGCCGCGGAGAATGCTGCCGCGTTCCAGAAAGAGTCCGGCCTCTTCACCGTTATCAAGTTTGACCCGCTGCCGGCTTCTGCATCGTTTGTGCCAGGGCAGGGTGAGGCTGCTGTGTATCACTGCTGCCGAGTCTGTTTTGCTTTTGAGTTGAATCATAATCGTATCAGAAGAGGAAGTAGCGCTGGGCCATGGGAAGAATCTCAGCCGGTTCGCAGTGGAGCAGTTCCCCATCGGCACGCACCTCGTAGGTCTGGGAATCCACCTCGATTTCCGGCTGGTAGTCGTTGAGTATCATATCTTTTTTCCGTACCGTACGGCATTCTTTTGTCACGCCCGTAAGACTGCAGAGGCCCAGCTCTTCAGCCGTACCGTTTTCAGCGGCGGCCTGCGAGAGGAAGGTCATGGAGGTGGCATTTCTTGCCAGTCCTAACGATCCAAACATGGGCCGGTAATGGACCGGCTGGGGGGAGGGAATGGAGGCATTGGGATCGCCCATGGGTGCGGAAGCGATCATCCCGCCCTTGATAATCAGGCTGGGTTTCACCCCGAAGAGTGCGGGTTTCCACAGAACCAGATCCGCAAGTTTTCCCCGTTCAACAGAGCCCACCTCATGGCTGATGCCGTGGGTGATGGCCGGGTTGATGGTGTATTTGGCAATGTAGCGCCTGGCGCGGAGATTGTCGTTGTGAGCCGGATCTCCTGTGAGGCTGCCGCGCTGCACTTTCATCTTGTGCGCCGTCTGCCAGGTGCGGATAATCACCTCTCCCACCCGGCCCATGGCCTGTGAGTCCGAGGCGATCATGGAAAATGCGCCGAGATCATGGAGGATATCCTCTGCAGCTATGGTCTCTCTGCGAATCCGGGATTCTGCAAAGGCCACATCCTCTGCAATTTTGGGATCAAGGTGGTGACAGACCATGAGCATATCCAGGTGTTCATCCACGGTATTAATGGTGTAGGGCCGTGTGGGGTTGGTGGATGAGGGCAGGACGTTGGAGAGACCGCAGGCGCGGATGATGTCCGGAGCATGACCTCCTCCTGCCCCTTCCGTGTGGTAGGTGTGGATACAGCGATCCTTGAATGCTGCCATGGTCTCTTCCACAAAACCTGACTCATTTAAGGTATCGGTGTGGATGGCCACCTGCACATCCATGGCTTCTGCAACAGAGAGGCAGTTGTCAATGGAGGCCGGGGTGGTGCCCCAGTCCTCATGGAGTTTCAGGCCCATGGCACCCGCCTGGAGCTGCTCGATAAGTGAATCCGGCAGGCTGGCATTTCCCTTGCCGAGAAAGCCCAGATTCATGGGGAGAGAATCTGCTGCCTGCAGCATGCGGTGGATATTCCAGGGACCGGGGGTGCAGGTGGTGGCGTTTGTTCCGGTGGCAGGTCCGGTGCCGCCACCCAGCATGGTGGTGATACCGCTGCTGAGTGCCTCCTCCACCTGCTGGGGGCAGATAAAGTGAATGTGGGAATCGATGCCCCCTGCGGTGATAATGGAGCCTTCTCCTGCAATGGCTTCGGTGCCGGGTCCGATGATGATATCAACACCGGGCTGGATATCCGGGTTTCCTGCCTTGCCAATCCCGCTGATACGACCGTTTTTTATGCCGATATCGGCCTTGATTATCCCCCAGTGGTCAAGGATGAGCGCATTGGTGATCACCAGATCGGCAACATCGGCTCCCCTCTGCTGGCTCTGTCCCATACCGTCCCGAATCACCTTGCCGCCACCGAATTTGACCTCGTCTCCGTAGATGCAGCGGTCTTCCTCGACCTCTATCCAGAGCTCGGTG
>JAMOMO010000508.1 GCA_027067035.1 Desulfobulbaceae bacterium | reverse complement strand
ATATTCCCCTGACGCAGCATCTCAGCCAGTGCAGCTGAATCGAGTTTCTGTACCACGGGCTGCGACGGCTGCGACGGCTGCGACGCACTGTTATTGACTCCACCCTGAACCGCAGCTGCAGAAGCAGAAGGTGTGGTCTGTACCGGATTCCCCTCTGCTGCACCTGAAGCCGGGAAGAGTGTGGTCTGAAGATTCTGGAGCAGAGGTTTTACATTGATGGTCTCAGCCACAAGGGGCAGGTTATTGCGAACCTGTGCCGGGAGTCCGGCATCAAGCTTCTGCAGTTCAAGGACCGGACCTGAACGCAACACCTGAATCTGAAACTGCTCACCCTTTGCAAGGGGGACACTGGACTCCACCGAAAGCTGCAGATCTCCGGCCTTCAGGCTAAATATATTCTGGCCGCGGCTCTCCATCACAGTGACAGAGAGTATCTTTCCGGGTGCAAGCTGCTCCTGTCCCGCAAGGAGTTTTTCGGCTCCGGTCCCGGTCATTCCCTGAGGGCCATAGAGAGAGGGATTTGGCGTGATTTTTGGTATCATCCTGAATCCGTGACGAAAAGATGCGAACAGATACCGGGGACCTTATCTGTTTTCTGTAAATGCGGACCGTATTTCACTTCACTCTGTTATACAGTCTCACCCTGTCAACACCCTCCCCGACAAAAACAAAAAAGGGGCTGACAAGCACTTTCTGCCTGTCAGCCCCTTAACAAAACATGGTGCCCGCGGCAAGAATCGAACTTGCGACACCAGGATTAGGAATCCTGTGCTCTATCCCCTGAGCTACGCGGGCGGGTAGGGTTCAGGACTATACCTGAGCAGAATTAAAACGCAATATTTTTTCAATCAGACCGTTTCCCCGTCCATAACCTCTCTTGAAATAAAGGCTGATTCCCCGGTCTGGGAGTTGACTATACAGTTCCGACCTATGGTCACACCACCTGGAATAGCAGCCTCCTTTCCAATGAGGGAAATACCGGTGTAGAGATGCGTTGGCTGCTTACTGTTTGGAACATCATGCCTGTTCCCGGAACCAACAACAGCGCTCCCTGCTATTCTGACCCGTTTATCACAGATGCTTAAGTCAACAACACTGTTTTTCCCCACACTGCAGTCTGCAAAAAGAATGGAGTCCCGCACCACTGCACCTTCCTCCACCACAACACCCGGTGCCAGGACGGAGTTCTCCACAGTACCCCTGATAATACATCCCGCAGAAATCATGGAGCGGCGAACCCGGGCACCATTGCCAAAACGTGCAGGCGGGCGATCTGCCGGGCGGCCATCGGCCTCAATATTGGTCCTGATCCCCCACTCTGCAGGAGATATGGCACTGTTGCGCCTTATCACATCCATATTGGCCTCCCAATAGGACTGGATGGTGCCCACGTCGCGCCAGTAGCCGTAAAAGGGATAGGCAAAGACATCATCATTATCTATGGCACGGGGCAGAATATGCATACCGAAGTCCACCTCCTCCCGATCCCGATACAACGAATCAAGAAGATACCTGTAATCAAAGACATATATACCCATGGAGGCCAGGTTCGTTCGGGGGTTTTTCGGTTTTTCCTCCCAGTCGATAATCCTGTTCTGTCCATCGATGATCCCTGCCCCGAACTGATAGATCTGACTCATGGGAACCACCATCATTCCCACGGTGACATCGGCTTTTTTAAACCGGTGATACTCCAGCATGGCATGAAAATCCATGTTGTAGATATGGTCACCGGAGAGCAGGACCACCTCATCGGCAGGATTTTTTTCAAGAAAGTCTATGTTCTGACGAACCGCATCAGCAGTCCCCCGGTACCAGTCGGAATCCTTGAATCCTGTGTGAGGCGGAAGAATTTTTACCCCGCGGCTGCGACCGGTGAAGTCCCAGGCCTCTCCCATACCAAGATGTCTCATAAGAGACAGGGGTTTATACTGGGTAAGCACCCCCACCTTTGTGAGACCGGAGTTCATCACATTGCTCAGGCTGAAATCAATGATGCGATAGTGCCCGGCAAAGGGGACAGCAGGTTTGGCGCGGCTCTGGACCAGGATATTAAGCCTGCTCCCCACACCACCGGCAAGGAGCAGAACCAGGGCCTCTTTCTTTTCCCTCATTTCAGCACCTCCCCTGCTCCAACACTTTTTGCTTCCAGCCACTGCTCAACAGATATATTGGGATACACCGTTGCCCCTTCTCCAATGACTGTCCTGGCAGGGACATGATTATTCCATCCTATGACAGTCACCTGCTCTGCCTCGTTCTCTCCGGCAGGACCGATACGGACGGCTTTTCCAAATACCGAGTTGACATCCGCAATCACCTTGTTGAGAGAGCAGTCGGCTCCGATATGGTTGTTAAAAAAAAGCACGGAATTTTCCACCACGGCACCGGGCCCCACCTCAACACCGGGAAAGAGAATGGAATTTTTCACCTTCCCCTCCACCACACAGCCGTTATAGATAAGACTGTTCTCTATCTCAGCCCCGTCCAGTATCAGTGCGGGCTGAGCATCCCGGATACCACGATGCTCCATATTGGTACGTAAGCCCCATGCCTCCATATCAATGGGAGGATTTTCTCCAAGCAGATCCATATTTGCCTGCCAGTATTCACTCACCGTACCGGTGTAGCCCCAGTAACCGCGATACTTATAGCCATAGACTTTCTTTCCCGCCGCCAGGAGCTGAGGGATAATATCCCGGCCGAATTCAAATGAACCGGTCTGCTGATTCTCTTCCAGAGCCCTGTAGAGGATTTCGGGCTTGAAGACTAAAACGGTGAGGGATGCCCAGTCGGCTTCGGGTTTTTCAGGCTTCTCCCAGTAGGCGGTAACACGTCCCCCGGTCTCACTATCCTCGGAATCGATCACCGCCAGTCCGAAACGATGTGCCTTTTCCCTCTCGACCTGAACAAAGGCAATGGTCAGGTCGGCATCTTTTTTATGATGATAGGCGATCATATCCCGATAATCCATCTTGTAGATATGATCACCGGAGAGAATCAGGATCTCTTCAGGCTTGTGATATTTCACAAAATCAAGATTTTTATAGACTGCATCAGCCGAACCGCGATACCAGTCCGTCTGATCACTGCAGTCATTATTGTCTTTAAAGGGAGGGAGGATGGAGACACCGCGATTGCGGCCGATCATGTCCCAGGCAGCACCGGTACCGATATGATTTATGAGGGAATAACTGCGGTACTGAGAAAGTATGGCCACCTGCTCAATTCCGGAATGAAGAAGATTACTGAGGGGAAAATCAATTACCCTTGCAAAGCCGCCAAAGGGAACCGCCGATTTAGGACGATAATAAGTCAGGACATTCAGTTCGTCGACACGGCTGCCGGCAAGAATCATTGCGAGTGTAGAGGGCTTCAGCATTATTCACCATCAGATACATTGAATAGTATATGTCTCTTCCTGCTACTTCATATACCTGGTTGCCAGACGTTTTAAGGTTTTGGTGGTGAATTCCTTTTCACCAAGTGACAGATTTTTCAAGGGAACCTCGGCCCGTGCCGCTTCCTTGTGGCCCCCTGCGGATCCCACATCGGCAAAGATTCGCTCTGCAAGCTTTCCGGCACTCTTACGGTATCCGTCACAACGAAAGATGACAACCAGCTTCTCTCCATGAACCCCTGAGACCAGAACCCAGTCTATCTCATCAACATGATTCAAAAAATCAGCTATGTTCACCAGAATATCAGGGCTTCTCACCTTACCGAGATGGGTGTAATACCGTCCCTTGGTATAGATCAGATTATTCAGGGCAATATTAAAATATTTCAGTTCTGAGCGGCGCAGGTCGGTCAGCTCAAACTTTTTCACCAGATTACGGTTGGCAATGTTAAAGAGATACCGAAAAGAGATACCATCTGCCAGTACCGACTGTTTTGAAAAGTCCTGGGTATCAACCTTGATGGCGTAAAAAAGAGCTGTGGCCAGAGCAACGGAGGGCTTCATGTTACCGGCCCGCAGATACTCCACCAGCATTGTGGAACAGGCACCGTACTGGGGACGGATATCCACAAATGCGGATTCAAACTCACCACTGATCGGATGATGGTCTATGATGGCATCAAAGCTGATTTTCTCAAAGACGGGAAGGTGGCACGGTTGCGAATCAACCAGAACCTTTTTACTGAAGTCCTGGACCTTTACATTGCCAAGTCGTTCCAACCGGATCTTCAGTCGCTCCACCATGGCCACGTTGTTCAGACGGCGTATCTCATTGGGATGAGCAACAACCACTGATTTAACGCGATAGCGCAGGATGCGTTTTATGGCGAGTGCACAGGCAAGTGCATCCGGATCAGCGTTGATACAGACAAGGACATCATCTTCCTTGCTGAAAACCTCCAAAAACCCCTGGAGGCGGTCCCGGGCACTTTTTCGTGCCCCTATGTGACAACTCTTAACAGTTTTTTTGGCCATGTAAAGTACTGCAGCTGTCAGATCTCACTACTTCAGTGAATTACGCCGACATCCCTGCAGTTCCTTTCATTATTTATATCCGGGCAACTGGTTTCAAAAAAAGAAATCTGACGCCGCTGAAACGCTGCCGCAGTTAAATACAATCTCACTGTTCACCACCTGAACACCAGGGAGTTCCAGTCAAATGTCTAAAACAACATCTGCAACTATAGCATAGTATTTCACAAAAATGCAAGTCTGCTGAGCAGTTGCAGGGATCACCCACCGGTCTCCGTGAATTCCGGGACAGAAGGAAAAAGGGCCGGATCCGTATGGGGTATAAAGCGTGCGCCTGAAAAACGAATCATAAATTCCTGGTTCACATTGAGCTCCAGATAGGTGATGGAAGAGACAATTTTTTCACAGGCAAGACGTGCGCCCCGCTCAAGCAGCACCTTCTCGGCACCGCGCAGGGAACTGTTCCCGATTGCACGATAGGTGGAAATGGGCAGGTCTGGAAGCATACCGAGGGTCATG
>JAMOMO010000507.1 GCA_027067035.1 Desulfobulbaceae bacterium | reverse complement strand
AGGTGTTCGGGGTCTCCGGAAACTGCATGCCCTCTTCCTGCCAGTTTTGCCACCAGTCCTTGAAGTCCTGGGGGGAGTACTCTTCACCATCTATGGTGAAGAGGGCCGTTGAACTCCAGGGAAACCAGCCGGCATGGAGCGGCGGTGCGAGGAGGAGAAAGAAGAAAAAAGTGGAGAGAATGATTGAATTTATTCTGTACATGGAAGCATTCCTTGGTTGAGCCAGTCTGTAATGATTTCCTGAGACATCCGACGGGCAAGAGCCGTGATGGTCTTGATCCTGCCGATATGCATGAACTGTTGGTATTCTGCACCCAGCCTGCGGTGATATGTCAGCCAGAGCAGTTCGCCTGTTCCGGCATTGTAGAGGGGAAGGATAAAGGTGAGTTCCGTGTCAACAAAATTCCCTTTATCCCGCTGGTACATCTTCTGGACAATACCGCTGACCAGGAGATCCGCATTGAGACGACCTCCTATCATTTTCAATTGCTTGCGGATTGGCAGACGGTTTGGATAGATCAGGAGCTGCTTGTAAATGGTCTGCACATCACCCTCCTGCAGAACCTTGAAATGGCCTGAAGCTGCAAGTTCCGAGAGAAAAATCCTGCCGACAATATCCCCACCCTGGGGATAGGAACTTTCATTGAGAAAGGGCAGGATTGCAATTGTGCATGTTGCCTGCTCCGGCAGGGGGGCAAGCTTCTGTACCATGGGGACCTGTTTTCCACAGGCAGTGAAGAGGAACAGGGCCAGACAGAGAAGGGGGAAGGTTTTATTCATTGCTTAAAACTCCTCTACCCATTCGGTTTCAATACTGGTCTCAACTTCTTCCAGCTCTCCTTCGGTTATTTTAAACAGGTCATTGATATCTTTCTTATACTGGTTACCCAGGACATCTCGGGCAGACAGAATACATTCAACTTTCTGCCTTGAATCACTGTCAATGTCAAGCTCAACAGAGCTGGGAAGCTCTGTTCCCTGGGCGAGTTTCAGGAGTTTCCCGTCTTCGGTAAAGAATTTTGCCCACCAGAAGCTCAGTGGCGTGTCGCTGATGGTGTCAAGGTCAACCAGGAGTTGCTCCTCGTCCCGTCTTATCTCCACAATGATTTCAGGCTGTTCCGGCATATATTGGACTGCTGCCAGGGCTGTTGATTCTCGTTCTGCCCTGTCCCAGACCTTAAACGTAATGAAGTATTCACCCGGTGGTGAGCTCGCTCCCTGTGATGTCTGGCCACGCCAGGTGAGGTTTCGGGGGATGTGGCCCACATTGCTCTGGAGAACAATGATCTCGTCATCTTCATCGGTGACACTGATCTCCCAGTGGCTGATGGGTTCCGGATTGATAAGCTTTGGAATAATAACGAGTTTATTGTTGAAATGGACCCGGCCGTCAATCTCTTTTCCCAGCAGAATGATCCTGACGCCGGGTTCCTTGTCGTCCACGCTGTAGGATCCGATTGCGCCATCCTGTGTGGCTCCCGACGGCCAGCGGGCGATCAGTCTTACGGGGTATGATCCCGCCTCCTGAACCGCGGTCCAGGAGGTTTCGAAACTGTTGGATTCTTCAGTGGGGGAGAGGGGATATTGTTTGCCGGCGGACTCAATAAAAAGCTGTGGTTCTTCACCCTCCTCATCAGCGGATTTGTGTGTCTTGATGGTACAGAAAAGTTTTTCTCCGGGCCGCAGGTATTTGGGGTGAATGTAGACACTGTCCACGTTCAGACTCCGGCCGGTGGTGCTGGCTGTGGCTTCGGCTTCCGGAAATTCTGCCAGCAGCTCTGTAAAGACGGCAGGATAGAGTTGTTCAAGACTGTGCGGGTCGTTGATGCCGAGAAGACTGGTCTGGTCCGCATAGCTGATGTTGACGGTCTGGCTCCAGATGATCTTGGAATCAGAGCTCTGAGTGAGTTGCAGGCTCAGGCAGAGTATCGGGTGTTCGCCTCCGGCCACCTGATAAATGATGCCCTGCAGTACCTGATCGGCACCCAGTTCCTTCTGGACAAGGGATATCTGGTAACTGTTGAGACTTGCCAGGCTTCGGATTCGGTTGCGGACAAGGAAACGCATGATGTCTGCAGCCGGAACAAGATCTTTCCGGCTCTTGATGAGTTCCTGCCGAACCCGCTCGGAGATGGGGTTGTTGATTCCGTTATTGTCCACGGTCAGGTCAAGCAGAGGAAAGAAGGCAATGGTCTGGGCCTGCAGCCCTCCTGAAGGCAGAAAAATGCATGTCATTAACATTACTGACAGGAGAGAGAGCATGTTGCAGCATCGCGTTATCCGGCAGGTGCGCAGCTCGTGTGTGGTGCTTTTCAGTCTCACTCAACTCCCTTGGGAATGGTTGCAAGAATATTATTCAACAGTTCAACGGTGATCTGAAAGGCATCCATGGGATCCAGGCCAAAGAGGCGGTCAGAGAGGGAATAGCCGTTGAGGGTGTCGCTGGCGCGCCATAAAATCAGTGCTGATTCACCGTCGAGCAGTTGCAGGCTGACGGAGATCTCGGGGTAGGTGAAGGATCCCTGCCGATTTTCTCCAATGTTGTTTACTGTTCCCGTAACAAGGGCCTGGACGTTCAGTCTGTTGCAGAGTTGCCTGACTATGGGGATATCAAGGGGGCTGTTCTGGTCAATGCCCATCTCCCGCATGGCGTTGTCAACCACACCTTTGTCCACCACGTCAAAGATACCTCTGGCCATGATCTGAGTGGCCGTGATATCACGGATCCGACTTGCTGCAAAATCATCTTTGGTATTGTTTTCAAAGGGGATAATGGCAACTCTGCTAACGTAGGTGAGATCCACCCCTTCCCTCAAAAAGGTCTGGGTTGATGCTTTCTGGCCGCAGCCGGTGAGGCTGCAGAGAACAGAGGTCAAAAAAATCAGAAAGAGTAGTTTTTTCATAATTTAAAACCTGGTTGTAAGACGAGCGTTGATGAGCCAGGTGTTTTCCTCCTGGCCCAGGATATAACTTGTAATGGATTGCATGGTGAGAAATTCGCTGAGATTCCAGCTCCAGTTTGCGTTGACTCCCTGTTGCACATCGCCGTTTGCGGAACTGATTCTATGACCAATGGTAAATGTTGTCTTAGCAGTCCGGATCAGTGAGGCGTTGGAATCCAGAATGAAACTTTCATAGCCGTCCCAGGCCTCACCGTAGCCCTCTGAAGCATTGGCCTTCACAGAAACCAGATCAGAGGGACGCCAGTTGAGGTTTAAGGTAACCCTTCCACCGGATTCATTCAGGTCCGTGAATTCACTGAACCCAAGTCCCGTTGAGTTGTGTTCCGCTATGAAATCAATGAGCAGGCTTGGACGCAGACGGGAGGTGACGGTCCAGCGGAGTGAAATGGTTTCTGATTTCTGGGAAAGCACTTCGTTGCTGTTGAAATTTGTGTTCAACTCAAGGGTGGTATCGAGGTTCGGGTAGAGGGCTGCTGTAAGATTGACATGAAAGGAGTGGTTGACTGTCTGAAGTACACTGTCTGTGGTGTTTTCATATCGGCTGAGTCCAACGGTGCTTTCCAGGGTGGGGAGAAAAATGGACTGGATGTTTAATGAATAGGAGCGCTGTCCGGTGTCGGAGGTTGTACTGTTTGTGGTTGTAGTGTCGTTTACGGTAAACGATGGCGCAAAGTAGTCGTTATACCAGTATTGTACCCCGGCGGACTGGAAAATTCGCTTGCGGTTGTTGGCTGTGTTGGACTGTGAGTCATCAAAGACAAGGGAGTAGTTGAGGGTGGTGGAAGAGAGCAGATTGTATCTGAGGTTTATGTCAAAGAGCGTTCTGGTGAAGTCCTGACTGTCACTGTAATTGCTGCCGCCGGTGCTTTGGCTGCTGTATGCCTCCATCTCAGTGACTGGGACGGGAAGGGCTGTGGGCCATGCTGTCACCACGAGTTTCAGGTATATTTTCTGAATGGTCCCTATATCCACCTGGTATCTGAAATTATTCTGATCATAGCTGGTGGATGGGTTTTTCTGCTGGAGCTGCCAGTTCACTCCGTCATCACTGACGTAGAGATCCCATCCCAAGGCACCGGTTTCATCGATGAGCAGCGGGTCAATGGAACCTGTATACACATAGAGGGTGTCCACTTCCTGGGCATCAACTTTGAGCCCTATGTTTGTGATGTCGTGAAGATTTATTGCAAGTGCCACACCGCTGATGTTGCCGTCGATCAGGGCTGGTGCGGATGGAAGTGCACCGGTGGTGGGAGCCGGGTTGATACCGGCCAGGCCCTGGCTGGCCTGGACTCTGATTCGTACGCTTGAACCGCTTCCGGAAGAGGCTGTCAGGTCGGTGGTACTTTGGGTGATCTGTCCGGATGTGCTGAGCTGGAGGTTGTCCTCGAAAAAAGTGTCGTTGTAGTCAACACGGGCAAAGTGTTTCTGTTCGTCGTAGTTTGTACCTTCCACCTGGTCATCACGTATCTGCGTGTAGTAGCTGTAATACGTCTCAACGGTATCGGACTCCCATTGAAGGATAAATTCAGACCATTGCTGGCTGGTGTCCGTGAGCGGGTTTGGCTCATTATCGTTCAGCCACTGCTGGCCTGTGGTGATGCTGATGTCCGGCCAGTATTCATAATCCCAGTTTGAGGCGAGAACTGCCTCCCAGCTTCGATCGATCTGGTCTGGCCTCTGGGTGTCGGTTGTTTGATTGGAGAGACCGCTTACCTGGGCAAAAAAAAGATCGTTTTCAATCTGGGCACTTCCGGCGGGAGAGAGTGTGGTGCGGACGATATTGCCGGTGGTGGTGTTTTTGGAATAGTTCAGGCTGGTATCAAAAGAGATGGCCCGGGTGACCTGGGGATTCCACTGCAGACCATAACGCTGGTTGAAGCCACTGCTTGATTCTGTTTCACTGGGATAAATTGCACTGTAGCGCCAGGAACCGTCCAGTGAAATGACCTCTGCAGAGGAGCTGTTTGCCAGGAGTGTGAAGAGCAGGCAG
>JAMOMO010000506.1 GCA_027067035.1 Desulfobulbaceae bacterium | reverse complement strand
TCAAGCTCAAAATCCTTTTCCTTTGCATAATCACGCAGTGTTGCCAGTCTTTTTCTGAACTCTCTGTAGGGATGGATATTGGGATTATAAAAATAGCCGCGAATATCCATGGTCCCTTCCCTTAATTTTTCCAGGGTATAGGTGGTACAGGGTGCACAGCAGACATGAAGAAGGAGTTTCATTTTGCCTTTATCTTAAATTTTTTAGGATCAATATTATACTGATGGATTTTATAGTTAATTATCCGAAGACTGGTATCCAGATATTTTGCAGTCTTTGTCTGGTTGCCCCGATTTGTTTTCAGTGCCTCAATTATTATATCCTTCTCAAAATTTTCCACGGCAGATGAGAGAGACAACGGGTTGCGGCCTGAATCTATAGAGTCTGAGGTCTGCAGTGTAGGGGGGAGATGAATTCCCTTGATGGTGTCCCCGTCACAGATAAGAACTGCCCGCTCCATGCAGTTCTGCAGCTCCCTCACATTCCCTGGCCAGTGATACTGAATCAGCATGTCAACGGCCGGTGTGGATATGCGTTTTATCGATTTCATGTTCTCAGCAGAGTATTTTTCAAGGAAATATTCCGCAAGAAGAAGTATATCGGTCCTTCGTTCTCTGAGGGCCGGCATGTAAACCGGAAAAACGTTTAATCTGTAATAGAGGTCTTCCCGGAAACTCTTATCCTGAACAGCACTTTCGAGATCCCTGTTTGTTGCAGCAACCAGTCGGACATCGCATGAAATGGATTTTGCAGATCCAAGACGTTGAAAAGTCCTTTCCTGCACAACATTGAGCAGTTTCACCTGTACGGCATGGCTTATTTCCCCTATTTCATCAAGAAAAAGAGTTCCCCCCTCCGCCTGTTCAAAGCGGCCGCTTTTTCGCTCTGTGGCCCCTGTGAATGCCCCTTTTTCATGGCCGAAAAGCTCACTTTCGAGAAGGGTTTCAGGCAGCGCTGAACAGTTTACCACAATAAAGGGCTTCTCCTTCCTTCTTGAGTTATAGTGGAGTGCCTTGGCAACCAGGGTCTTTCCTGTTCCCGATTCTCCTCGCAGCAGAACTGTGGCGTTTGAATCCACAACCCTGTGGATCATTTCGTAGACCTCCTGCATTCTGCTGGAGTTTCCCTGGATATCGTTGATCTTGTTTTTTTCGGAAAGTTCCCGTTTCAGTTTCAGGTTTTCAACCCTGAGCTCCTCCTGTTCCTCGTTAACACTCTGGATTCTATGGGTGGTTTGCGCAATGAGACTGCTCAGAATAGTGAGGAATCTGAGATCGGCATCGGCCTGTTCAGAAATTCCGTTTCTGTAGATTTTATCAACGGAAAGTGCTCCAATAACCTGCTTCCCACCACGTATGGGTACGCAGATAAAGGAACGTGCCTGTTTATTGAGGTTTCCTCGTGCTCTCGTTTTGTTGAGAAAAAGTGGTTCCTCAGCAATATGAGGGATAATAATCGGATCCCCTGAGGCAACCACCTTTCCGGTAATTCCCTCACCTATCTGATATTTCCCCCTTTTTCTGCCCTCAGCATTTATTCCATGGGCAACTTCAATTTCAAGATTCCCGGTAAGGGGGTTTATGATGGTTACGGTGCCATTTTCCATGTTTTTCATGGAATCTATGGTCTTCATGGCCTTGGCGAGGCAATCCTTCAGGTCAGTTGAGGATGCGAGACTTTTGGTTATCTCATAAAGGCAGCTGAGATCTGCAAACTGTTCTGCTATATCTTTGGGTTCACTCATTTTTAAAATCTATTGTACTCTTTATTCTTCTGATTCCGAATTGAACTCCCTTTTTACTTTTAATTCACAAAATTGTCACAAGGTATTCTTGAACAATGTACCTTTTTGTTAAAAATTATACCAAAAGGCATTGACGAGATGAATTTCAATCTCTTTTTCTGCTGCAGGCAGGAGATATTGACACTTTCTTTCTCAAATGGTAAAAGAACCTCATCTGGAGGAATGGCCGAGTGGTTTAAGGCGGCGGTCTTGAAAACCGTTGTACGAAAGTACCGTGGGTTCGAATCCTACTTCCTCCGCCAAGATTCTGGAGAGGTGACCGAGAGGCCGATGGTGCTCGCCTGCTAAGCGAGTGTGGGGGTTAGACTCCACCGAGGGTTCGAATCCCTCCCTCTCCGCCATTGGAATAAAAAAAGCCCTGTAAGCAAATCTGCTTACAGGGCTTTTTTTTTATTTGCTCTGTGTTGAGTTAAAATCCCCAGAGAAGACTTCTTTTGACCCAGCCGGTGAGACCTGACTCATGTCTTACCCTGGCCCAGCCTTTCTTCTGTTCAAGTGTTTCAAAGACAACCCCGTAATAGGCCTTGCCAACCACCTTATTGTGAGTTCCGGGACCGCTTCTGATATTGATTTTACGTTTCTTGCCCTTGTTTACCTTCACGATCATATGGGGTTTGCTGCTCAGGTATTTTTTAAAAACCCATCCTGTGTCATTTTCAAAATCCTTTACCTTCACCCAGTTTCCCTTCCTGGTCAGGACCCTGAGTGGAAAGCCGTCACCATATTCCCATTTGGCCGAATATTTGGTGCCTGGTCCAGAGCGGAGTTGTACTTTATCCCCGTCAATGCTTCGCATTTTGGCAAAAGCCGGGCAAACGATTATTACAAGTATAAGACAGAGAGCCAGAGATAATCCAATCTTGATAGGATTTTTACGCATTATAATTCACACTGTATGGTTGAAAAAATCTGTATTCCTTCATGTTAAGCTAGTTTAAAAACAGATCATTTTCCATATTTTTCAGAGTGTCACCTGTTTTTTTCCAGCAATGCGCCGGTTTGCCGTGAGTGATACATTGCCGCAGGTCAGATGTATTGCTCCAAACTCACAGCCTTCACGCAGGCAGCGCATGCACATGATGCATTCACTGCTGCCAATGGCCTTGTTAAACTGGATGCCCATGGGACAAACCTTAGCACAATTCCCGCAATCAGTGCACCGTGACTCTATGAGATCAAGTTTAAAGAGAGAAAATTTATTAAAAAATCCATAAAATGCACCAAGGGGACATGTGGTCTTGCAGAATGGTCTTGAGGTAGACACACTCCAAACAAGGAAAAATATCATCCAGAAGAGCTTATTGTAAAAAAGATAGCCTAAGGTTGCCCGTAAATCAGGCTGGAGCAGCAGCATGGGGAGGCCGGCTTCAAGGGTACCTGCCGGACAGACATATTTACAGAACCATGGCTTACCCATTCCCCAGTCATTTGTCAAAAGCAGGGGAAAAAGGAACACAAAAGCGATGAGCATGAAATATTTCACATATCTTAAAGGCTGATATACCTCTCTTTTTTTCCCAAAAGGGAGCTTGTGAAGAAGTTCCTGAATCAGTCCAAAGGGGCAGAGCCAGCCACAGCTTAACCTCCCTGTCAGTGTTGCGATAAGTCCTATTGATCCAACCACATAGGAGCTGAAAAAGTATGATCCGGTCTCGAATGAAAAACGAACACCGAGGAGTAACTGTTGAATTGCACCAATTGGACAATAGGTGGTAGATGCCGGGCATGAATAGCAGTTCAAGCCGGGTGAGCAGAGAACCTTCATCGGTCCCTGATAAATATTTCGTGTTTGCGGAAAGAGAAAGTAGCCGTTACTGAGAAGTGTTGCTATGACCTGGATTAGCTTGCGTATGGATTCCATAATGTTATTACTCTCACAATACTGAATTGTTCTGACTCTGACTGAATACCTCAGGACTCCCCTTGGACCTACCCTATCCCGATACAGTCAAGACATATATTCCAGGCCTGTTCCAGTACCCTTTTGGGTTCTTTTACATTTACGCCAAAGAGGAAAAGTGAGAGAAAAAAGACAAAAGAGATAATGGTCAGCTTTCCGATGGTGGATCTGTTTTTATTTGTTTTCATTGGAAATCCATTTCATTTATGGGTGTTTTAACTGCGTATCAGTTGGACTACGCCTCCTCGCCAGCTATCAGTTCTATGAGACGTTCAAGATCGTCGAGGGAAAAGTATTCGATCTCAAGCTTTCCCCTGCTGCCGTTCTGGACGAGATGAACCGGGGATTGGAGTCTGTTTCCCACCCGGTTCACCAGAGAACGTGAAAAGGACTCGGGCAGGGTTGTTGTATCCCGTTGTGTCCTGCTCTTGGTGTTGGATCGTTCCTGCTTCATACGGGAGGTGAGCTTTTCCGCCTGTCGGACCGACATGGCCTTGGCAACGATCTGGTCCCGTGCCTCCTTCATTGCCGCGGCATCTTCAGAGAGACGAAGTATTGCCCTTGCGTGGCCTTCTGTGAGCTTCTTGTGAGCGATATCATCCTGAATGAAATCAGGTAGTTGTAATAATCTTAGGCGGTTTGTCACCGTGGAGCGTTTCTTCCCCACTTTCTCCGCAGCCTCCTCCTGGGTATATGAAAATATCTTAATCAGTTTTTCGTAGGCCTCGGCTTCTTCAATGGGGTTGAGATCCTGGCGCTGTACATTTTCAATGAGGGCCAGTTCCAGTAACTCATCATCACCACTTACCTCCCGCAGAACAACGGGTACCTCTGTGAGTCCTGCAATCTTTGAAGCGCGGAGTCGTCTTTCCCCTGCGATAAGCCCAAAAGATCCATCACCGTTCGAGACAACCACCAGTGGCTGGATGACCCCTTTTTCTTCAATTGATTTTGCAAGTTCATCAAGACTCTGCTCGTCGAAATGTGTTCTCGGTTGAAACTGATTCGGTATTATTTTTTCCAGTTCACAGAAAAAATATTTCTCCTCATCTTCCGCCTGATTAAACAGAAGATCTACCCCCCTTCCCAATCCTTTCAATTTTGCCATTTTTTCACCCTATTTCTGTCTTCGGAGAAATTCATTTGCCAACTTGATGTATGCCCTGGCACCTGTAGATTTGACATCATATTCAATTACTGACTGCCCATGACTGGGACATTCGCTCAATCTGACATTTCTTGGAATGACTGTCTTGAATACCTGGTCACCA
>JAMOMO010000505.1 GCA_027067035.1 Desulfobulbaceae bacterium | reverse complement strand
GGGGGGAAGGCCTTCAAATCCTGTTCAGGGCGGGGCAATATCCTGACAGGAACCGTCAGGGAAGAGCTGTATCTGCAATGGATTGACCAGAAAATGGTCAGGTGGTCAGAATGTGTTCACTTATAATTTTTCTCTGAGGGTGGTGCGTGATATTCCAAGGAGACGTGCGGCCTTTGATTTATTGTTGGAGCTCTTCTGCAGAATTTCTCTGATATATTGCTGCTCCATCTCTTTGAGCGGTAATATGCCGCTGTCTTTTGCGTGCTGAATCCTGGTCCCGGTCCGGAGACAATGCATGGTGAGCCATTCACCCTGACAGAAAATAACCTCCCGCTCAATAAGGTTTTTAAGTTCCCGTATATTGCCCTGCCATGAAGAACTCAGCATGGCGCGACAGGCATCATCCGTGAATCCTTTGATCTCTTTGCGCATCTCCTTTTTAAATCTGTGGAGAAAGGAGTTGGCCAGCAGAAGGATATCGTTCTCCCTGTCTCGCAGCGGGGGAAGGGTGATGGGAAGAATGTTTAACCGGTAGTAGAGGTCCTCTCTGAAATCTCCTTTCTCAATGGCTTTTTGGATGTTGCAGTTGGTTGCCGCAATGATCCGGATATCGACGGTGATGTCTTTGAGGCCGCCAACTTTTCTGAATGTTGAATCTTCTATAAGACGGAGAAGCTTTGGCTGCAGGGAGATGGGCAGATTTCCGATTTCATCGAGAAAAAGAGTTCCTCCACTGGCCATTTCCACCAGTCCCTTTTTGTCACGGGAGGCATCTGTGAAGGAGCCTTTGGTGTGGCCAAAGAGTTCGGATTCGATGAGGTTTTCTGAAAGTGCGCCGCAGTCTACTTTGACAAAAACTCCTCCCTTCCTGTGATTTTCAATGCCTTGTTCATGGATGGCCAGGGCAACGAGCTCTTTTCCGGTGCCTGTTTCGCCGGTCACGAGAACGGAAGCGTTGACCCCTGCTGCCACCTCGATAGCCTTGAGAACAGGCAACATGGCTTTTGATGAAGCAATCAGCCGATCTGTATCGTTGTGGATACGGCGGAGACCATTCTTTTTACGCATCAGTATGGATGACATGAGCCGGTTTAAGATGCTCTTGAATTCTATGAGCTCAAAGGGTTTTACAATGTAGTCGATTGCCCCTTCCTGAAGAGCTTTGACGGCACTTTTAGCCTCATTGATACCGGTAATCATAACGATGTCAATTTCGGGGCAGAGCTTTTTTATGGCGGGTATCAGGGTGATTCCGTCACTGTCAGGCAGGCCGATGTCGAGAAAAACAAGATCAATGACATGGGTCTTGAGTATTTCCAGGCAGTCAGTGCCACGGTGTGCAGTGAGAGCTTTACAGCCTTCATTCTTTACAATGGCCGACAGCGAGTAGCACATGTCCTCCATGTCATCGACGATCAGTATGGATCCCATAGGTATTCCCGGAGATTGTGAGTGTTTATAAAACGAGTGACCGGGGTTCGGTACCGGCTGCTCTGGAACAGGTCTGACCCTGTTGTGAAAATCTGCTGATATCTGTTCCCCCCTCTAACGGCCTTGTCTTTTGAAGTAATGTGGGCCTGTCTCTGCATTTCTCTGTTCTCTGATATTGAAGGGCTCATGGACTTGGAATAATCTCAAAGAACATGGTAAAGGTGGTGCCTGTATCCCTTTTGCTGTCCACCAGAATTGCCGCCTTGTTTTCGGTCAGTATGCGGTAAACAATGGAGAGACCGAGGCCGACTCCGTTCTTCTTTGTAGTAAAGAACGGTTCGAAAATTTTCTCTGCAGCCTCGGGATGTATACCGCAGCCGTTGTCGGCAAAAAGGACCTGAATGTACCCATCTCCCTGGAGGATGGTCGGGTGCTTTCTCTTGAATTTCTGTAACAGACCGGGATCTGGAGTTCCCATCTCAATGCTCACTTCCCCGTTTTCTCCAATGGCGTCAATGGCATTGAGAAAGAGATTCAGAAATACCTGCTGCAGCTGGCTGGGATCTGCAATGATGCTGAAGGGTTTCTCCGGGAACTTTTCAATCAGACGAATATTTTTTTTCAGCAGCTTGTTGAGAAGCAACGGTCTTATGTCGTCGAGAACTGTCTCTATGGAGGTTGGGATTCTTTTGGGGGTAACCGGACGTGCATAGGTGAAGAATTCAGTCAGGAGCTGGTTGAGGCGATCGACCTGCTTGGTGATTCTGCTTGAGCATTCCATCAGTTCCTCCACATTGTCAGGATGTTCATGTATTGACTGTGCCATGATCTTGATACCAGCCAGAGGGTTGCGCACCTCGTGAGCAACAGCGGAGGCGATCTCGGCAACAGTTGAGAGACGATTCATCTTTTCCATTTCTTTACGGACATATGTAAGTTCGGTCATGTCGCTGAATGAGATAATGTAGCCGACCTGTCTGGAAGACATGTCCTCTCTGGGCACAATGGAGTAGTTGATTATCTTTTCCATGCCATCGTCCTGTGTACTTATGGTTATATCCTGTTGAAGACGATTGCTGGCTGAGGGTTTGCAGTCAGCGGAAGAGATAATCTGTTCAGCGGCTTCAATGCCGAAAATATCGTCAATACTTTTTCTGTGGAGGGTCTCACTGAACGGAGCAAGGATCTGTCTGGCGATGGTGTTGCTTTTGACGACTACAAAGTTGAGATCAGTAACAATCAGACCATGATTGAGTCCTCTTATAACGGATTCCGAGAATTTTTTTTCATCTTCCAGTTCAATGACGGTTCGTTTGAGACTGTTTATGCTGCCTACCAGCTGCTCATTGATTCTTCGACTGTCGATGATACCTGCAACAATATTGGAGATGGCAACAAGGAGATCCTCTGCTTTTCTGCTTGGTATGTGGCCATGGGCAACGTAGAGACAGATGACCCCGAGGAGGCGTGTTTCCTTCACAATCGGAAGGCAGTAGTGGCCGTGTGGCTTTGTCTCGTTGAAAATAATATTGTGGTCGTTTGTGATACAGTCTACAAATTGGATTTTTCTGCTTAGAGCGGCGCGTCCACAGTGGCAGATGCCGAAATCAACACATGTACAGACATTTTTCTGTTCCTCTGAAAAATCGTGTTCAGCCACCAGAATAAGTTTGTCGTCATCTGAGGCGGCCAGCAGGATTCCTCCGATGGGAAGAAGCTGCAGAGTCTTGATGGAAAGGATATGGTCAAGGATACAGTCCAGCTGGCTTGTCAGGTCCTGGGGCTCCAGGGCCGTCTTGAGAATATTGTTGATGGCGTCCTGGGCATCCTGTACCGCCCATTCCGATTCTACTTTGGAGCTGAGATCGAAAACAATCACAATCAGAATATCCGGGGCAATGGTTGTGGCCAGAATCTCCACGGGAATGAGGTGGCCGTCTTTGTGCCGTGTCATTTTAACAACAGGCTTTCCGCTGCCTCCCGCCTCTTCTTCGGATGCGATCAGTTTTTGCAGTGACCCCTGCTGGTTGCTGTCCAGTGCCCGGGGTTGAATAAGTTTAAACAGGTGTCTGCCAATGGCATGGCTGTCACTGTAACCGAAAATATCCCGGGCGTTCTGGTTCCAGCTTGTGATGGTGCCGTTGGAGCTGCAGGTGATAATGGTGTGGCAGCCATGTTCCTGGCTGTGAAGGGATTTTTGTGCTTTTAAAGCAGATGGCATGTGAATTCCCGGCAGATGAATTACGTAACAGTAATAAATGGAGCGTGTTTAGCACAGTACCTGAGAATAGAGTACATTTTTAAATATACTCTGTCAATCTACTTGAATTAACGGGTAAAAAAATATCAGGAGGGTCAGCTGCGGTAAAAAAGCACAGGAATCTACTGGTTACGGTGTGTTAGGCTGTGTCGGGCAGAGGAAAAAAACGTAATTGGACGCAGCGAATTTCAGGTGCTGCTGAGCTGTTTATTTCCCGGTGCTGCCTGAAAGTATCTGGGAATTGGTGACAAAGGAGATACCCTGCTGCATCTTTGTCCCGATCATTATTCCTTCTATGATGGGTTCAGTGACTGCTTCCTGACTTCTCCAGGAGACAATGAACTTGGCTCCAGAACCGCCGAGGGTGTCAGCTTCGGGGACAATAAAACGGGTGGAGGCAAGGGGGCCGATGAGCAGTGGCTTTTTCAGGTAGTGGGAGAGCAGCTTGCCGGTCGAATCATAATAATCAACCTTTTCAAGGGTAAAGGATTTCTCCATATCCGTATTGCGGATACTGAGAATTGCTGTGAGCTGAAACGGCTTATCCTTAAAACGTGAGTCTGCGTATATGTGTGAATATACAGGAACATAGACTGTCTGAGCCATCCATTTCTGAATGGTGATGGCGTGGCTGTCAGTGGGGACTGCGGCACAGAGAAAGAGGGTGATGAGGAGTAAGAAGAGCCGTCCGGGGGAGCTGTTTCCGTTCATGTCTGTCCCTTTATTGTGAGCTGAGTGTCACGATGGTGGAGGAAATGTCCCTGCCGAGTAACTCCAGGCCATTGCTGAGAGCTGCGGTGAGCGCCTCGGTGCTGTCTGATTCAGGGACCGTCTTGTAGTCGGAACTGCTGCTGTGGAGAATGGATCCGTCCTGCATGGAAAGAACTCTCCAGCGGGCAGTGACATGGGCATCCCCACTGCTGGATTTCTCAAAATGGAGAATGTCAATTTCAACCTGAAGTCCATCCTGGCTGCTGCCACCTGTAAACCTGAACACCCTGTCTGTTCCGAGTTTCTGCCCGATATTACAGATGAGCACATCGGAGATCATCTGGCGGAGGTCACCTGCCCAGCGCTGCTGCTCCTCAATATTGACGGAGTTTCTGGAGTTCCTGGTTATAATCTGTCCCTGATCAAGAAAGGAGTTGATATGAACGGGGCCGATGAAAAGAGGAACCCCGGGCCGTGTTGCAGTGGCAGTCCGGGCAGCTGTACTGTTGAGAGTGTAGTAGTAAATGGGGATGGATTGCTGCATACATCCTGTAAGCACGAGCAGGATGAAAAGAAGAATTCCTTGAAA
>JAMOMO010000504.1 GCA_027067035.1 Desulfobulbaceae bacterium | reverse complement strand
ATACCATATCAAACTCGATAAAGAAAAACTCATGGCTTCTGTTCACCACTATGTGAAACAGGTACACTGAAATCATTTTCCCCTTCTCCAATATCCAGATAGGAACAAGGCATGAATGCAAAAAATGTATCCATTAAGTGGAAGCTGCTGATCCTGGCCTTATCAGGACCTGTTATTATCGCTGCCATCCTTGCATGGCAGCGTGTCAATGATATCCGTTCAGGAGCTGAAGAGGCACTGATAGAAAAAAGCAAGGCAATCGTACAGATGGCAGAAGCATCCAGAAGTGATATGGCAGGAAAACTTCACTCAGGTATAATTCCTCCGCTTTCAGAGCTGGATCCATCCGTTGTTGTAAATGCGGTTCCGGTTATTACTGCCATCAATGTAGCAAAGATGAATGCTGATGCCGGCGGATATGTCTTTAAAACACCACACTTTAATCCGAGAAACCCGGATAACACGCCAAACGCATTTGAAGGAGATGTGCTGAAAGAACTGGAAAACCAGTCAAAAAAAGAAAAAATAATTGTCTCTGACGACAAGGTCTTCTTTTTCTCCTCCGTCTATCTGACCAGAGAGTGTCTTTACTGTCACGGTGACCCCAAAGGTGAAAAAGATGTTGTTGGCCACACCAAGGAAGGCCTGAGAGTGGGTGATATGTATGGAGCTTTTGAGGTTATCACCTCTCTTGAAGCTGCAAACAAAAAAGTGAACAGTGCCAAGATTTCCATCCTGCTGTGGACCCTTGGTCTGCTCTCCCTTATCTGCATCGTTGTCTGGTTTGTACTCAACAGAAGTGTGCTTTCTCCCCTCTCCACTTTCTCTTCATATGTCAAAGATATTTCCAACGGAAATCTCACCGGGAAGCTGGAGATTACGGGTGAAGATGAATTCGGACTCATGGCAAAGGATCTCAACAATATGACAAGGGATCTGAACACCATGATGCGCACCATTTCAGGTAACGCCGACACCCTCTCCCAATCGTCTCTTGAGCTTGGCGGCATTGCAGATGAATTTAATGCATCCAGTGAAGATACGGCCAGTCGTGCCCGGAATGTTGCTGAAGCTGCAGAGGAAATGAGTTCAAACATGAATTCCGTGGCAGCTGCCACTGAAGAGGCTTCCACAAACATTGCCCTTGTATCCGCTGCAACCGATGAGATGACAACCACCATCAATGCGATTGTAAGAAACACCGAAAAATGTCAAATCATTACCGAAGATGCGGTGACGGAGGCGGGAAGTGCATCGGAGAAAATTGATGAACTAGGCCGGGCCGCAAATGAGATCGGAAAAGTGACAGAGAGTATAACCGAGATTTCAGCCCAGACCAACCTGCTTGCCCTCAATGCCACCATTGAAGCCGCACGTGCCGGAGAGGCAGGTAAGGGATTTGCTGTTGTTGCAAATGAGATTAAAGAGCTTGCCAAACAGACTGCTGAAGCCACCCAGGAAATAAAGGACAAAATTAACGGCATTCAGTCATCCACCAGTGGAACAGTTTCGCAGATCCAGCAGATTACTCAGGTTATTGGTGAAATCAATGACATTGTAACAACAATTGTTTCAGCCGTTGAGGAACAGTCGGCAACCACCATTGAGATTTCAGACAACATCAGTCAGGCATCACTTGGTATTCAGGAAGTGACCGAAAATGTTGCACAGAGTTCAACGGTGGCAGATGAAGTTGCACGAGACATCTCTGATGTCAGCGAGGCAGCACAGTCCATGAATCAGGGTAGTGGCGATATAACCGATAATTCAGAGAAAATCAGAGAGCTCGCCAATCAGCTGACTCGTGAAGTAAACAAATTCAGTCTTTAATTAATAGTTTTCTTAAACAAGAATCAGGAGTATACTCTATGGAAAACGATGATAATGCAGTCAATAAAAATCTTGTCGAATTATCCACTTTCCTGGTCGGAGACGCCCTATGCGGGATGGATATCTTAAAGATTCAGGAGATCAATAAACTCATCGATATGACAACTGTGCCACAGGCTCCGAGCTATGTTCTCGGCATCCTTAATTTACGTGGACAGATAATCACCAGTATTGATCTCAGCAAAAAGCTTGGTCTCGGTGAAACCAATCTGTCCCATGATCCCCGTAACATCATTGTGAACTCAAAAGGTGAACATATTGGTCTGCTCGTAAAGAAAATCAGCGATGTTGTACAGGCAAACACCGACAAGTTTGAACCCCCGCCATCGAATATGGGCGGAATTCAGGGTGAATTCTTTACAGGTGTTTACAAAACAAAAGATAAGTTGATCGGCATTTTGGATGTTGAAAAAGTATTACGTCTTGAAGAGAGAAATTAATGCTCATAGGAAAAAAGCTTCGTGTTCTTGTTGTTGATGATACCATTGTTTACAGAAAGGCCGTTTCAGATATACTTGCAGAATTCCCGGGAGTTGAAGTTGTAGGCGTTGCCCATAATGGCAAGATTGCCATGTCCAAAATCTCACTCCTGAAGCCGGACCTGCTCACGCTTGACATTGAGATGCCCGAGATGAACGGCATCGAAGTCCTTTCTGAACTGCAGTCAAAACATCCCAATGTTGGCGCCATCATGGTCTCGACCCTCACCACAGACGGTGGAGAGATGACCATGAAAGCATTGGAACTGGGAGCCTTTGACTTTATCCTCAAGCCAAGCTCCACAAATCCTGCTGAAAGTAAAAAACAGCTGAAACAGTCCCTTGCTCCCATAATCAAAGAGTTCAGGTCTTCACGAAACGCCTCCAGACTTCTTTCCAACAAGGGCCGTTTCACAAAACCAGCTGCGACTGCTGTCAAAAAGCCGCTGCGCTCATTAAAAGCAAAACCCGGAAGCAGCAGTCCGGCAGGAAAGGCAAAGGCATCGGTCAGGAAAGGCAAATCGGAAATTGTGACCATTGGTATCTCCACCGGTGGTCCCAATGCATTAACCCAGATGCTTCCCATGCTGCCGGGCGACCTTGGGGTTCCCATCGTCATTGTACAGCACATGCCTCCTGTCTTCACAAAATCACTTGCGACCAGTCTCAATTCAAAATGTGCATTAACGGTCAAAGAAGCTGAAGATCGTGAAATCATAAAAGAGAATACCGTCTATATTGCACCTGGCGGAAAACAGATGAAACTGGTGGCAAGTGCGGATGGCCAGAACCGTCAGATAAAAATAACCAATGATCCCCCGGAAAACTCATGCCGTCCTTCTGCAGACTACCTTTTCCGGTCAGTGGGTGATTATTATGTCGGGCGGACCACTGCCGTTATCATGACCGGAATGGGTTCTGACGGGACCAAGGGCCTGCAGGTCCTTCAGAAAAAAGGGGCAACCATAATCGCCCAGAACGAAGATACCTGTGTGGTGTTCGGAATGCCCAAAAAACCCATTGAATCCGGGATGGCAGATGTAATTGTTCCCTTGAATAATATCGCAGATGAAATTATAAAAAGCGTTCGATAATCTCTTACTCACAGAACATGAAGACCTCTGGTACTCTATGCTAAAGATCCAACCTGCAGAGCTGAAAACTATAGCTCAATACATCCATGATATTTCAGGTATATATCTGGACCAGAGCAAGTCGTATCTTTTCGAGACCAGACTCTCATCCATCGCTGAAGAACATGGCTGCAGTTCCTATCAGGAACTTTACCTGAAGGCAAAAAAAGATCCCAGCAAGAAGATAGAACGTCAGATTATTGATGCGATATCCACCAACGAAACGCTGTTTTTTCGTGATAACGGACCCTTTGAGCTCCTCAGACATAAACTGCTCCCTGAAATAATAGACCTGCGCACCCCGAGTTCACCACGCCTCAAGACCAATGTCAAGATATGGAGTGCAGCGGCCTCCACCGGTCAGGAACTTTACTCTGTGGCCATGGTTATCAGGGACCTGGTTGGAAATGAGATGGATAAGTTCAATTTCAAACTTCTGGGAACCGATATTTCCGACAGTGCCATTAAGCAGGCAAGTTACGGCAAATACAACAAGTTTGAGATTGAACGCGGCCTCCCCCGCCAGACTCTTCAAAAACACTTCACCCTTGTTGGAGACAGCTGGAAGGTAAAAGACGAACTCAGGGCCATGGTGAATTTCAGGAAACTGAATCTCATGCTTCCCTTTGCCGGCCTTGGAAAATTCGACATTATATTCTGTCGTAATGTTGCTATTTACTTCACCCTTGCTGATCGAAAAAAACTGTTTAATAAACTTGCTGACAGTCTGGCAGATGACGGATTTCTGATTATTGGGTCCACCGAATCCCTCACAGGAATCTGTCCACGATTTGTCCCCAAAAGGCATTTGCGTGCCATTTTCTACCAGAAAAAAAACTGAGGTTCTGTGATGAATAATCTAACCATACTTGTTGTCGATGATGATCCTGTAATCAGAAGACTTCTTGAACAGCGCCTTGTAAAAGAGAAATATCAGGTTCTCCTTGCTGAAAACGGGGATAAGGGAAACAGGACCCTCAGCAACAATCATGTTGATGTGGTGCTCACGGATTTGATGATGCCGGGTGATGTTGGCGGGATTGAGGTACTGGAGTTTGCAAAATCTCTCGAAAGAGATATTGAAGTTATTCTTATTACAGCACACTCATCCATTGACACAGCCGTTGAGGCAATGAAAAAAGGCGCTTCCGATTATCTTGAGAAGCCAATCAATTTCACTGAGCTTTTTCTGCGGCTTGAAAAGATCTCCACCATGAGAGGGCTTGTTCGCAACGCTCTTGATCTGCGACAGGCAATGGATGTCACGGAAAGTACAGCTGCAGAAACCATCCAGACTCTTGAAGTGACGGCAGCATCACTGCAAAGCCACCTGGAGACAATAGAGGACATTGCAAAGAATGATCAGCTGGATGCAGAGGAAAAAATATCCCTCATTCTAAAGGATATCCAGGATATCGACTAGGAACCGGTAAAAGCATCACAGGCCCGGGAGCCGGAATCATACCTTCACCGGTTACTTCCTTAAAGATAATTACTGCT
>JAMOMO010000503.1 GCA_027067035.1 Desulfobulbaceae bacterium | reverse complement strand
CAGCAGGAGATGTGACCAGTCTCATTCTGTACTGCTGAGCCTGTTTATTTTTTCATGAATTATCCGGGTGAGCTGAGGATTGGCTTTTTCTCCCAGAAAGGTTCCGAGATACTCTTCATACACGGCCAGGGCCGCATCTTTTTTGTTCTCTGCTTCAAAAACGCGGCCCATTCCCATGTATCCCTCATCCTGGTAGCCGACGATTTCCTTGAGTGAGGAGTATGTCTGACCGGCTGCATCATAGTTCTTTCCAGCCTCTTGAGACTGGGCAAGGCCAAAGGTCAGCAGTCCATACATGGGGTTTGATTCCGAGACATCACTGCGCACTTCGGAGTAGTAGCTCTCAGCCTTGCTGAAGAGATGATCTTTCATGGCCATATGGCCAAGCTCAACAACGGCCCACTGTGCTGAGGGGGTGCCGGAGTAATCAGCAGCAACCTGCTCCAGGGCCTTGATCTTCTCTTCTCCGGTTGCCTCCATGGATATGGCAAGGCTGCTTGCGGATTTTTCAAGCCTGTTTTTCCGATAACTGTCATAGAGAGAACCGACAACCACCACAAGTACCACAACCACCGCAATAATCTGCAAAAGGCGTTTGTTTTCCCTGATAAATCGAACAACAGCGGGAGGAAGGTTGAGCTGGTCAAGTACTCCACTCGGTTCGACATACGCCTTTTCCGCAACATGGTTCTGATTAAACGCACTCTGATCACTCATCCGGCACTCCCGCTTTTTTCTTTACCTTTATGATAAAACCCTTTACCAATATATGAAATAATGGCAAACGAATCTGCTTTCCACTCCAGAATAATAACTCTTTTATTTACCCTATCCTGTCATTCATGTCTATTCTCAAACTCCATTCATGGTGATTTTCCTGATTCTGCTGCCGGTGAGGTATTTGTAAATGATTCCAAACGACCCAAAAGATATTTATTCAGTCAGCAGTCTCACAAAAGAACTGAAAACCATTGTGGAATCCCGTTACAGATTCATCAAGGTCCAGGGCGAAATATCCAATTTAAAACAGCCGTTTTCAGGACATTCCTACTTCACCTTAAAAGACAGTGATGCGCAGATCAGAAGCGTTCTTTTCAAGGGCCAGGCAAGGTATCTGGCAAAACCCATTGCCAACGGACAACAGGTGATATGCCACGGTCGACTCTCAATTTATGAACCGCGTGGTGACTATCAGCTCATAATCGATTCCGTTGACTTTAAGGGGAGTGGTCTGCTGCAGCTTCAGTTTGAAAAACTCAAGGCACGCCTCAAGGAACAGGGCCTCTTTGATCCTGAGATCAAAAAAATGCCACCACCCTTCCCTGAAAAAATAATCCTGCTCACCTCTCCGAGTGGGGCAGCGGTGCATGATTTTCTGAAGATATGGAGAAAAAGAGATTTTCCGGTGGAAATAAACATACTGCCGGTCCGGGTACAGGGACAGGAGGCGGCCCGGGAAATCAGTGACGGAATTGCCCTGATAAACCAGACCATTCCCGATGCAGATACCATTGTCCTCTGCCGGGGAGGCGGCTCCCTTGAAGACCTCTGGCCGTTTAACGAAGAGATCCTGGCACAGGCCATACATCGCTCCAGTATCCCGATTGTGTCTGCCGTGGGGCATGAGATTGATTTCAGCATCAGTGATTTCTGTGCAGATCTGCGGGCTGCGACACCCACAGCTGCGGCGGAAACACTTATACCTGATGGAAAAGAACTGGCTCTTCAAATACAGTATTACCGGACACAACTTACCCGGTTACTGCTCAGCAGAATCGATGATCATCGTTATCAGGTCGAACAGAACAGGAGGCTTCTCGGAGACATGGACTCCCTGTTTATCAACGCCTCCCTCCGTCTCGACCACGCAAGCCAGAAACTCTTTTCACTGATGGGAGCCACACTTAAAGAATGCGATGAACGCGTCAACAGCCTTTCGCAGCGACTCAAGAAAAGTTCTCCACTGGAGCAGATGCAGAGCCAGTCCCAGAGACTGGCGTTTGCATCTGAAAAACTGCAAGCCCTCTGGAACAGGACACTCACAAAGAAGGAGACAGCCCTGGCACAACAGGCCAGCCTGCTTGATGCCGTCAGTCCCCTGGCCACCATGGCAAGGGGCTACTCCATTGCAAGTAAGACAGAAACAAAAAAAGGCGGGAAGATACTTTTGAGAGATATAGCTCAGCTCCAGCTGAACGACCGGATTGAGCTGCGACTCCACCGAGGGAAAGTTGACTGCACAGTCATCAAGCTCCATGAACGGTAGCCGGCAGGGGACAGCGTATCTGAACGCTCACGCATTCAGCTTTAAAACAGCAGTTCGTCAACCTCAGACTCAATGGAACTGATAACGACCACAAGCTGTTCAGGTGATTCGGAAACGGTCTCACGCAACTTTCGGCCCCATTCCTGAAGCATGGCGGTGGTTATTTTCCGCACATCATTTTCCTTGCTCCATTCACAGCCTATTTTTATACCAAGGGCCAGCATGGTCACCTTGGTTTTAATCTTATTCTCTTCAGGGACCTTCTCAACAACATCGGCACTTATCTCCTGCCAGCCGTCAAAAAAAAGTCCTCCCTTCTGAAATTTAGCGTACCAGTCCCGGGCATTGTCATCAAGTGATTCAATCGAACTGTCAGTGACCTGGAGTAATCGCTTTTCTATTGCAGCAAGGTTTGCTGCATGTTGAATAGACCTGCACGGCGAGCAGCTGGCCTTATTCGCCTGGGCTGCAGCTGGCGACGATGGCACAAGAATCAGCATCATCAACAGCATGATGATGCCGACAGCTTCTTTCACGGGGTGGCTGTTATACTTTGCAAAAATTGTCACTTCTTTCTCAGCAGCTGAATTTAACAATAACGCTCCATGACGTCGCCTGCAGGCTAAGGTCATCAGAATACCGATGGGATATACACATAAAATACACTACAACCGGCCTTCAAGTCAAGATTCACTCCTCTAGGCAAGGCGAAGCAGTGCGTTTACAATGGCAACAGACACAGTGGTTCCGCCCTTTCTTCCGTCGCAGCAGATAAACGGATAGTCTTTTTCCGCCAAGATTTCCTTGGATTCACTGGCATTGACAAAACCCACCGGAACCCCAACCACCAGATCGGGTTGCACTTTTCCCTCTTCAATCAGTTTCATCACCGTAATAAGTGCCGTTGGTGCATTGCCGATGGCCACAATCCCGATATTTTCACGCATTCCCTCTTCAATTGCCGTCTGGGAGCGGGTACGACCCTGCTCTCTAGCAAGAGAGGCGACTGCGGGTTCCGCCACCTTGCAGATCACCTCACCGCCAAAGGGTTTCATGTAGGATCGACTTATTCCTGCGGCAGCCATATTCACATCTGTGAGGATATTTTTCCCGGCACGAACAGCAGACAACCCTGCTTCAACGGCTCCCTGGTGAAAACGGATCAGGCGGGCAAAGGAAAAATCACCTGTGGCATGTATGGCTCGTCGGATCACGGCAAATTGTGCCGGATCAAAATCTTCCTGCTTTAAGCCTGTCTGCTCTTCAAACTCTTCTTCTATTATACGAAAGCTCTCTGCCTCAATGTCAAGGGGGGCTATTCTGGTTATTCTGTGCATGTTAATCCCGATGGGCTTTTGTGGTTATCCCGGATTGTTCCAGGTGAGAAATAAGGCTGTCAACCGCAGCCGGACTCTGTCCAAAGTGCAGATGTACGTAACCTCCTACAACATTTTTATGACCATAGCCTTCCTGTCTGTCACCATTGACATGATACAGGTTTGTTACGGTTTCAGATCTCTTTACGATTTCGGAATAGTGAAATTCATGGCCATGCAGTGTCTCTGCCTCGGCGCCGAGCAGACAGTCCTGCCGCAGCGCAACCTTGCGATACCCAAGGCTTGAGAGTCTCGGTTTCATTCTGACACCAAAGGGCAGAAGACCACACATTGCATATCTGTTGCCATTGAGGGTTTCCAGGGTTTCGCAGAGATACATAAAACCACCACACTCACCATAGAGTATCCCTCCGGCATCACCGAACTGAAAGACATCCTGCAGCAGGGAGACATTGCGACTCAGGACGTCGGCGTGGAGCTCCGGATATCCCCCGCCAAAATAAACACCACTGCAGTCAGGCGGCAGAAAGCTGTCAGTCAAGGGACTGAAGAACACCAGTTCCACCCCTTTGGCCTCGAGCATCTCCAGGTTATCTTCATAGTAGAAACAGAAGGCTTTGTCCCTGGCAACTGCCAGCCTGGTCTTTATGGGAGTATCTCTGTCTATACTCACTGGAGATTCTGTTTTTATCACAGTTTTTCCGGAGATTGCAAGCAGTCGGTCGATGTCAAGATACTCTTCAACGGATTTCACCAGTTCATTGAGCTGATCATGATCCAGAGGTTCCTCCTCACCCATGTAGAGCCCCAGATGACGGTCCGGAATCTCAAAGCGAATATCACGGGGAAAAAACCCGAGAACTTCAGATTCACAGACCCCGGTCATACCTTTTTCAATAAGCTCTCTATGGCGGGCCGAGCCCACCCTGTTGAAAACAACACCGGCAATGTCGACATCTTCCGCATATACCTCAAACCCTTTAACGACAGCAGCGACACTCTCTGCGGCGGATCTGGCATCCACCACCAGCACCACCGGGAGCTGCAGTTCCCTGGCCAGTTCAGCTGAACTGGCAATTCCCCCGTCAAACAGGCCCATGACTCCCTCCACCACAGCAACATCGTGTAGAGACGAGCGACGTTGGAAAATATTCCTGCAGAAATCCCTGCCACACATCCGAAGATCCAGGGTCGAGGAGATTTCACCGGTGACCATGCGATGGAGGCTGGGATCAATAAAATCCGGCCCGCACTTGAATGGCTGTACTGAAAGCCCTCTTGCCTTCAGCGCAGCCATGATCCCCAGAGTGAGAGTGGTCTTGCCGGAGCCACTGGAAGTACCGGCTATGAGAAACGCAGCAGATCGATTCATATGAGCAGTTGATAAAGGGAGTAGCGAAGGGTA
>JAMOMO010000502.1 GCA_027067035.1 Desulfobulbaceae bacterium | reverse complement strand
ACCAGAGGCATTGCAAGAACTGTAAGGGTGAAATCAAGTATACGTTTCAGTAAAAGCTGTGTCGAATCCTGGACAACTGACTCCAGAGTCAAGAGTGGAATCTTCCCCAGCAGGGTGAGTGATATCCTTGCCACATGAACATTAAAAACATCAGCCATAAAACGCAGTTTAATTCCCTCTTCCTCGCAGGCAATGACAATTGATTCAGCGTCCTGCAGCATGGAGCGCGGAATAGCAATAATAACTTCATCAATCACATTGTTTTTAAGACATCTGTCTATATCATCCAAAGTTCCCAGCACCTGGGCGCCACTGATCTCTGTCCCGATGCGATCCGGGTCCGGATCAAGATAACCAACTATCTTGATTCCCCAGTCTGCCTGTTGCCCAAGCTCTCTGATAAGATCCCTGGCGCGTTCACCGGTACCAACAACAAGCACTTTCAGAGAATGCCTGCCAGTGGCGATCAGGTGGAAAAAATATTTTCTTACTGCAATGCGAAACAGGGACAGTGCAACAATTTCAGCACCGGCAAACGTAACAATTACAGCACGACTGATATACTGAACCTTTAAGAAAAACAGAAGGATCAGAACCACCCCGACCCCAAGGGTAACTGCGCGGAATACTGCCCATACGTACTGGATGTTACTGGAGTATCGCGGAAGAACATACGCCCCGAAGGTGGACAGAAAACTCGTGATCAGCACCAGCAGAAGCGGGAGCAGGAAGAGATGGGTATACAGATCCACCTCCCCGTCCAGATGCAGAAACTCCCGTATCTGAAATGAAACGACAAACACCGAGACAGATATGAGAATATCGAGCAGAAAGACGGTCCTATCCAGCTCCATTGAACGAGAATCATACATTGTTTCTTACCTGAGTCCGTGAGTGTCTGATGGGGCAGGATACATCGCCAGCGAACGCCTCACCGGGGCCAGAGTCTGAAACAAAACCGGTCCGCTCTTTTCAGAAAAACAGATGCGATCACGATACTCTGGTATTTGTAAGCAGATTTTCGTCACGGCTTCAGGTCTTATTCCAGATTTGCTGCTTCGCCGATGGTGACACATTCCAGAACAGAAACATACTGCTGAATACAACCGGCAATACTCCTCCCCGCTCACTTCCTGCCAAGGCCATGGTACTCAAAGCCTGCATCTTTAATCTGTTTTGGTGAGTACACATTTCGCAGATCAACAAACACTGAACCCTTCATCTTTTCCTTCAACTCCTCAAGATTTAAGGCGCGGTACTGATTCCACTCGGTAAACAGAACCACGACATCGGCTCCTTCACAGGCCTCGTAGGCATTATTCACATAGGTAAAATCAGGATACATGGTCCTGGCCTCTTTCATCCCCTGTGGATCATGGGCCCTGATGATGGCACCTTTTTCAGCCAGTGGCGGAAGGATGGAGAGAGGTGGTGATTCCCGCAGATCATCTGTCTCAGGTTTAAAGGCCAGGCCAAGTGCCGCAATGGTTTTACCGGCTTCGTTGCCACCAAGTGCATCACGAATTTTCTTTACCATCCTCGCCTTCTGGGCGGCATTTATTTCCACTGCAGCTTCCACGGACCGTGCGGTAACCCCGTTTTCCTGGGCAATACGCAGCAGTGCAAGGGTATCTTTCGGGAAACAGGATCCGCCGTAACCGGGTCCGGGATGGAGAAACTTACTGCCGATACGGCCATCAAGACCAATTCCCTTGGCAAGATCAACCACATCAGCACCCACCTCTTCACAGAGGGTGGACATCTCATTGATAAATGAAATCTTCATGGCCAGAAAGGCATTGGCCGCGTATTTGATCAGTTCTGCAGATTCAAGTCCGGTGAACACAAAAGGGGTGGAAAGAAGATAGAGAGGATCATAAACCTCCTTCATCACTTCCCGCGCCTTGTCGGAGTCGGTGCCCACAACCACCCGGTCAGGACGCATGAAGTCACTGATGGCAGCACCTTCTCTTAAAAATTCAGGATTTGAGGCCACATCAAAGTCGGCATCGCCATTGCTCTCCTGAATGATCCGCCTCACCTGTCGCGCCGTTCCCACAGGCACTGTACTCTTATCAACCACCACGGTGTATCCGGAGAGATGCCCTGCGATATCTTTTGCAGCGGCATAGATGTAACTGAGGTCAGCATAGCCGTCACCACGTCGTGATGACGGAGTACCGACGGCAATGAAAATTGCCTGGGCATCAGGTACACAATCAGCAAGATCTGACGAGAATTTGAGCCGGCCATCCGTTACGTTTTTTGCCACCAGAGCATCAAGACCAGGCTCATAAATGGGTATCTCCCCATCAAGAAGACAATCTATTTTCGCGGTATCCTTGTCCATACAGGTGACCCTGTGGCCAAATTCGGCAAGACAGGCCCCTGTGACCAGGCCCACATAGCCTGTTCCTATCATTGTTATATTCATAATCGAGATCCGATATCAGGTTTTCAGTTTGTAAAATTCAAATATATCATGAACTGAACTATACCCTAAAAAGTATTCTTATAATAAAAAATAAATTACAAAGACAGCTCTCATTCTCAGCTCCGGGGTTTACCGGTACAATGGCGTCCGTATCAGGAATAGCCTCCGGGATTCCGTGATTGCCAGCGCCAGGTATCCTCACACATTTTATCAAGCCCGCAACTGGCTGTCCAGCCAAGTTCTTTTGCTGCAAGTCCCGGGTCTGCATAACACTGGGCAATATCTCCCGGCCGTCGTGCGGTAATTTTATAGCGCACCGTTTTCCCGGATGCCTTTTCAAAGGCATGCACCATATCAAGGACACTGTAGCCATTGCCGGTACCGAGGTTATAGGTTACCACACCCGGTCCGGCAGACAACTTTTCAAGTGCCTTGAGGTGCCCCTTGGCCAGATCAACCACATGGATATAATCACGAACCCCGGTTCCATCTGGCGTGGGATAGTCCCCGCCGAAAACAGAGAGCTCATCAAGGCTGCCCACTGCCACCTGGGAAATATATGGCATCAGGTTGTTTGGTATCCCATCAGGGTCTTCTCCGATCAATCCGCTTTCATGGGCTCCCACGGGATTGAAATAACGAAGAAGTGCCACATTCCACCGCGGATCTGCAGTATGGATATCCCTCAGGATCTCTTCAACCATCAGCTTGGTACGGCCATAGGGGTTGGTGCAGGAGAGGGGAAAATCCTCTGTTATGGGAACAGTTGCGGGATCACCATACACTGTTGCCGAAGAGGAAAAAACTATATTTTTCACATCCGCGGCAGCCATGGCTCCGGTGAGATTAAGGGTCCCGGTGAGATTATTTTCGTAATATCTCTGAGGCTGCTCAACGGACTCACCCACAGCCTTTAACCCGGCGAAATGAATGACAGAATCGATGTCAGGACAGGACTCGAAGACCTTTCTTACAGATGGGGGATCAAGGAGATCGGCCTCAAAGAAAGTGATTGTCCCGGCGGTTATTTTTTCGACACGCCGCAAACTTTCCCGGCTGGAATTCGAAAGGTTATCCAGAACAACAACCCGGTTTCCGGCGGCCAGTAATTCAAGACAGGTGTGACTCCCTATATATCCCGCACCACCAGTGACAAGAATATTCATATCTCAGCATCCATTTGAAATTAACTATTCGATTTCATAAAACTAAATCATACATAACACTATTGTACAATTCCACCAAGGGCAATTATTTTTTCTGCCTGGCACCTATCCCGGGCTGAAGCACTTTCCGCCCTCCGCGTCTGCAATCAGCCAATGCCTTCACAAAAGCAAACTCCCATGGCAAGTCCAGTTAAAAAATGGTAGCATTATTAACAAACCATAACTAATACAGACATTTTCAGAGGCTCTTCATGACCAGATTACTTCATACAATAAGATATTGCCTTGTATCTTTATCACTTTTCCTCATCTTTGCGTCCCTGTCTCCCCTCCACGGTTCCGCTGCAGAAGCACCTGAGGACAACAGCGCCATAATCGACAATGGTGATCTCTTATACGTTGTTATTCCAAAGGAAGTTACCAGTGAATTCTCTCCCACCGAGAAAAACTATTTCAAAGAAAAGGTTGAAGTGGATCGACACGGTTATATCTTTCTGCCAAGCCAGGGCAACATCAAGATATCAGGATACACCACCAGAAAGATCAGTGAAATGCTCACCAGCAACCTTCCCAAATATCTTTCAAAAAGTGATCACGCCTCGGTGAATCTCATTGAAAAGCGGCATTATATTCAGATTTTGGGCCATGTGGCCAGTCCGGGTTGGTACAATATTCCTGAATCGGCAAATATCCAGGCAATCCTCAGCCGGGCCGGAGGAAGTCTTGAAGGGGCCGATCTGGCACGGGTAACCATAACCCGAAAGGAGGGGGATAAGACCCTGCAGATTCACGCCAATATCCAGCAGTATCTGCTGGAGGGTGACACCGCCATCCTTCCCCGCCTACTTGAAAACGACACTGTTTTTGTACCACTGATGGTTGCAGCTGACGATCTCAGTGGAGACGAATCCATGCTCAACACCTCAAAAATTCGGATATTCGGTGCTGTAAACAGCCCGGGTATTTATCCGGTCCCCAAGGGAAAGGGGATCAACCTCCTTGATCTCCTCATCACTGCCGGTGGAGAGACCACAAACGCAGATCTCTCCGAGATTCAGATCATGCGGGCCGACGGCAGCAAGGAAATATTCAACATGCAGAACCTGTTTGATGCGGATACATCCAGCAGCCCGGCATCTTTTCCCGCAATCCACGGAGGAGACATTATCCGGGTACCCCGGAGTGAAATGGTCTCAGCCGATGGAACCGGCAATCTGGTTGCATCCCCGCAAACCATCACCATCACGGGACCCGGCAGCAATAACAGCGGCCTGCAGTCCTTCAGCACCGGAATGACACCTCTTCAGGCCATTGCCCAGGCAGGAGGAGTAAACACCTTTGCCGACACCAGTGATATTTTTATCATTCGCCGGGTGGAGGGAAAGCAGAAAAATCTTCCCTATAATTATGACAAGGC
>JAMOMO010000501.1 GCA_027067035.1 Desulfobulbaceae bacterium | reverse complement strand
AAAAAACAGGCAAAAGGCTCTCCAGAATTGTCCCCATCTATTTTGTAACCCTTTTTCTGCTCTTCACTATCATACTTCTTTACTGGACCTACCAGTCCAGTAACGCCTTTATCACAGAACAACTGAAAGAAAACTTAAGCCAGCGGCAGATAAATGCCGAAAACAATCTCAACTCCATCTTCGAAAACCTTGAACTCACGGTGAAGTTCATTGCATCAGACCCGTTATTAAAAAAGTCGGTTGCAGAATCCGACAAAAAAAAGGCTTTTGACATCCTTCAGGCAAACCTGGAATCAGATATCCATAACCGTCTGGATATACTCTTCATAAAAGACCTGGATAACAGCATATGGATTGATGACAGCTCACCTTTTTTCAATCTTCAAAACATACTCCCCATCATTGCTGAAAGCAATGCACAAAACGATGCGCCAAGCACTCTGTTCAGCTTTCCAGAACATATTTCCGACCTCGTTATCTCCGGGAAATATTTTCCGCTGATAGATGATGCAAGCGGCCGGGTCATCGGAAGTCTTTTCGGGGGAACAGTACTCAATGACGACATCTCCCTTGTTGAAGGACTGCGAAAAAAAATTCAGGCTGATGCGCTCATGCTCCTTCATAACAGTCAGATTATTGCATCGACCCAATATGACAACGAACCGTTCATAGACGCGATCACCGGCCATCAAGCCTCCTCTGCGAGTTCCTTCAAGGTCATCAAAGACGGATTTGTCATACATCATCAAAACATGCGCATCCATGGCCGCAGCAGTCCACTGGAGCTCATCTTTGTTATTCACGAATCAATATTTGCCGATGTCAAGGCCGCCTATACGAGCAAACTTCTCTATCTTGGTCTGCTGGTGATCGTTCTTTCCGCAATTACCCTCTTTCTGGTGAGACGCATCCTGATTGCACCTCTCGATGAACTCTCATCCTATGCAACCCAGATCGTCCATCATGAGCAGGCGGTTTTTCAGAAGGGTCCGGTCTTTGAATTTAATCAGATCGGCAGTGTCATGACCGACACTGTTCATGGACTCCAGGAGACCACAGAGCAGCTCCTGAAGGAGATGGTTCAGCGGCAGCAGGTCCTTGACCAACTCAACCTGCACCGCGACACCCTTGAGCAGACTGTTGAAAGCAGAACCAGAGAACTCACGGAAATCAATGAGACACTCACTGCAAGAAACAGAGAACTTGATCGTGAAAAGACCGAACGCCTCCATGCCCAGGAGGAGATGAAACAACTTGCTGAGGCGGTGAAAAACAGCCCCGTGTCCATTGTAATCACCGACAAGAGGGGAATCATCGAGTATGTGAATCCCAAATTTTCGGAGCTGACCCAGTTCAGTCCGGAAGAGGCCATCGGTCAGACTCCCCAGATACTCAACGCCGGTCTGCAACCCAGGGAGCATTTTAAGAATATGTGGGAGACCATCCTCTCCGGGCATGACTGGCATGGTGAATTCTGCAACCGTAAAAAAGACGGGGAACTCTTCTGGGAACTGGCCTCCATCTCCCCCATCCTCGATAAAAATGGTGAAATCCTCCACTTCGTTGCCGTCAAAGAGGATATAACTGCACGGAAACTGACTGAGGCGAACCTTCAGAGGGCTCAGCAGGAAGCAGAGGAGGCAAGTCGCCAGAAAAGCCTTTTTCTGGCCAATATGAGCCATGAGATACGAACCCCCATGAACGCACTGATAGGGCTCTCTGAGCTTGCCCTTGAGACCAGTCTCACGGATCAGCAGTTTGATTATCTCAACAAGATCCACTCTTCTGCAAAAGGACTGCTCAAAGTTCTCAATGATATACTTGACTACTCAAAAATTGAGGCAGGAAAGCTTGAGATTGAAGACAGTCTTTTTTCACTGCCTGACCTCATTGCCCAGCTGGAAAACCTGTTCACCCATCAGGCCATAAAAAAGAACCTGAGCCTGAACTTTAAAATTGGTGAAAATGTACCATCCCTTGTCTATGGAGATCAGACACGGCTCCGTCAGGTCCTGACAAATCTCATCGGGAACGGCCTTAAATTCACAGAACAGGGAACAGTGGCTGTCAGTATCTCTCTTGTCAATAAAAGCAACTCCCTTTCCCGTATAAAATTCAGCGTGGAAGACAGTGGTATCGGCATCCCTTCTGAAAAGCTGACCTCCCTTTTTAATGCCTTCAGCCAGGTCGACACCTCGCACACCCGCAAATACGGAGGAACGGGACTGGGTCTTGCCATTTCCAAGGAACTTGTGGAAATGATGGGTGGCGCAATCAGCGTTGATAACAACCGTGACAAGGGCTGCATCTTCTCTTTTGTCTTAAAATTCAGGAATGGACAGGGCGACAGCAATGATGTCCCCTCCATTGAGCACAGGCTTGATGACCAGAGACTTGAGGCAATGCACCAGATTGATGGCTCTCACATTCTACTGGTTGAAGACAACACCATAAACCAGCAGATCTCAGCAGAAATTCTTGCAAAGGCAAACGTCACGGTGGAAATAGCTGAAAATGGTGCAGTGGCTGTCAGGAAATTTCAATCCAGTCTCAGCAACGGCAGCCGGTTCTCAGCTATTTTAATGGATATACAGATGCCTGTTCTGGATGGCTACAAAGCCACCAAACAGATACGGGAGATTGAATCAGCTCAGACCGAAGCACCCTCCACCATTCCAATCATTGCCATGACAGCCCACACCATGAGTGGTGATCGTGAGAAAGGTCTGGCAACGGGTATGGATGATTATATCGGAAAACCCGTAAATATCAGTGAACTCTATATAACTCTGGCACGGTGGATCGGAAAAGAGACTGTTGTTAAAGCAGCAGCTGATACTTTCGGCACAGCAAGAAAACAGCCGCGCCAGGAAAGCACTGCAGAAACACATATTCCCAGGACCCTGCCCGGCGTTGACCTTCACAGTGGAATAGCCCGCCTTGAGGGAAACAGTAAACTCTACCTGCGGCTGTTAAAGGACTTCACTGAAGAGTACAGTTCCTGCTGCAGCGATGCGGTGGAACTTCTGAATCATAAAGACCACACAACAGTCAAACGTCTTTTTCATACCATTAAAGGTGTGGCAGCAAACCTGTGCATCTACAGTATTCAGGACCTTGCCGGAAAACTGGAAGTTGCTATTTCGAAAGAGCAGAACAGCAAAGCATTGCTGGACAGTTTTGCCCTGGCCTGGAAGGAACTGGAGCAGTCAATTCTGTCCCTTGAAGTCCGTGGCTGTTTCCTTGCTCTGGAGGAGCAGCCGGTTTCGGCTCCCGACCCCACACACTCCATTACCCTGCTGGAAGATCTGCTCAGTCAGCTCCGTCAGATGGATTTCAAGGCTGTTGAGAGCTGGCAGAAGATCAAACCCTATTTCCTCAACAGCAGTAAAAGCGCCGCCGTTACTGAAATAGATGTATGTATAGGACATTTTAATTTTGGAAAAGCAGGAAAACTTGTGAGTAACTTCCTGGAAGATCTCAAGAACGAGTCCGCATGAACTACTTGTGGTACCGCTCTCCCGCCTTAATGGTATAGGCCCGGTAGAGCTGTTCCACCAGAAAGAGACGTACCATATCATGGGTAAATGTCATTTTTGAAAAAGAAAGCAGGTGGTCCGCACTGTCCAGAACAGCAGCAGAATGCCCTGTCGGACCGCCAATCAGAAAAGCCACATGCTTCACCCCTGTCTGTTCAAAGCGTGATATCAATTCAGCAAAACCCTCAGAACTCATCTGCCTGCCAGCTGAATCAAGGACAACTTTCACCGTGGCCCCAGGCAGAGACGCAAGTAAGACCTTCCCCTCTTCATCTCGCTGCTGCACATCAGTCCAGCCCTTTTTCCTTCTGGCTTTGACGACACTGACGTGCAGCGAGCAGTAATGCTTCAAACGACCGCAATACTCACCTATTCCCTGATCAATAAAGGAATCCTTGGTCTTTCCCAGAAAAGGCAGTTCCAGTTTCATGAAAGTCAGCAGTGAATGATGTTCTGCTCATCAATCAGTTCCTGGAGAATACGACAGAACTCCTGGTAGGAGATATCAGCATTAATACCCGGACAGGACTCCCGGATCGTCTTATAGTTGTTCTCATCGGCGAGCATGGAAGGGTGCAGAGGCCACTGGGCACAGCGCCAGGGACGTCCCTTGTGGACAGTACAGCCGTTATCATAAAAAATACAGTGGCCATCGACAATCTTCATCTGAACCACATTTCCGCTTACACGCCAGTATTTATCACGTACCTCATCCTCTGAGAGACCAAGGGCTTCAACCATGCGCTTCTGATCTGTTTTATCAAGGGAAACAGTTGTTTCTCCCTGGCAGCAGTACCCGCACTGGGTACATTTAAATATTTCGTTTACATCAGCCATTTCAAGTTGTCGTTCTCTTATCTGAAAAATTTATGGAATATGAAAAAAGCAACCGGGGCAGCATTCAGGCATTCCCGATAAAATCCTGATACGTGGAGATATCAATGCCATAAAGGGCAGCAGCCTCACGCCACTTATCCTCGTCCGGAACATCAAATATGATGGAGTCGGAACCGGGAACAGTGAGCCAGCCATGGGAGACAAGTTCCTGTTCAAGCTGACCTGGCCCCCATCCGGCATAGCCCACCGCAAAAAGAAACTTCTCGGGGCCACAGCCGTTTGCAATATCTTCCAGTACCCGTGTATTGCGGGACAGATATACCGTGGAGCTCACCTCGATCTGCTCTCCGGCAACATAGTCCGACGGGTAGAGAATAAAGGCGGCAGTCTGTTCAACCGGCCCTCCCATATACACAGGGGCATGAAGATCTTCGGGAACAGGCAGGTTGTTGCTGCGCAGCACTTCTTCAAGGCTGAGCAGGGGCGTTGGTTTGTTAACTGCGATTCCAACTGCGCCGTCATATCCATGGGAACAGATGAAAATAACCTGTTCCGCAAATCGGGGATCAGGCATCCGGGGCGTGGACAGGAGAAAAGAACCTGTCAAACTGTCAATTATGGGTCTTTCTTTTGTTTCCACCCG
>JAMOMO010000500.1 GCA_027067035.1 Desulfobulbaceae bacterium | reverse complement strand
CTGATAATCTTCAGTTCATCATAGGGCCTGCCGAGAAACCGGGCCGCCTCCCTGGAGACAAAAGCGTGGGAGGTACCATGAAAGCCGTAGCGCCGGACCTTATGCTCCTCGTAGAGCCCATACGGCAGCGCATACAGAAAGGCGTGTTCCGGAATGGTCTGATGGAAGGCGGTATCAAACACCGCGATCTGCGGCACACCGGGAGCCTTTGCCATGAAGGCCTCGATACCTGCGATATTTGCCGGATTATGCAGGGGTGCAAGGGGAACAAACTCCTGTATGGCATCAAGGATTTCCCCGGTCACCAGAACCGGTTCGTGAAAGGTCTCACCACCATGGACAACACGGTGTCCGACAGCTGCCAGTTCGTGCAGATCGACCAGGACAGCCGTGTCCTGAAACATCTGCCCCATCAGCTCGATGGCCCTGCCATGATCATTTATACGGGGCCGGGATTCCAGCCCCTGCTCTCCTCCACCGCTGTCCCGGTAAAAAAGCCTGGCCAGTCCCTCCTGTTCCCCGATTTTTTCAATGACCCCGGAGGCCAGAACGGCAAGAGTCTCTTTCTCGAACAACTGGAATTTCAGGGATGAACTCCCCGAGTTAACAACAAGAATTTTCATAGAAAAAACATCCCTGATACGGCACTTTTTCTGAGATCTTCCGGAAATATGACACCATCCCCATCCGGAACTCCTCCAGGCAAGATCGTCTCTCTTCAGGCAGCCCCGTCAATGGCCGCAGCCATCTGCAGGGCCGTATGAGTGGCTGCCACATTATGGACCCGGACAATATCCACCACAGACGCGCTGAGTGCTGCAACCACTGCAGTGGGCAGGTCACGCTCCTCCACCTCACAGGCTGTGATATCTCCTATGAAGCGTTTTCGGGAATGTCCAAGCAGCAGGGGGCAGCCGAGTTTCTTCAGGTCGGCGAGATGTTTTAAAAGGGAGAGGTTATGCTGCAGCGTCTTGCCAAAACCGATACCGGGATCAATGCTGATCCGGGCCGGATCAACCCCGTTGTCTGCAAGCCAGGCCAGACGTTCCCTGAAAAAATCCACTATCTCAGCAACCACATCCCCGTACTTCGGCTCCACCTGCATGTCACCCGGAGCTCCCTGCATATGCATGATAATCACGGGAACAGCGCTCTCCTGAACCAGAGCCAGCATATCCGGATCCTTTCGCAGAGCTGAGATATCGTTGATGATGTCCGCACCCGCCTCCAGTGCCTGCCTGGCTACTTCAGCCTTCGTGGTGTCAATGGAGAGGGGAATGGTCTGCCTTTCGCGGATTGCACGGATTGCCGGAATGACCCTTTGCAGTTCTTCCTCTTCCGTGACAGGCTCAGCAAAGGGACGGGTGGACTCACCGCCGATATCAAGTATATCCGCCCCTGAAGCAACAAGGGCCTCTGCCTGAGAACAGGCAGAGGCCGCAGAATCAAACAGACCACCATCGGAAAATGAGTCGGGTGTCACATTTATGATACCCATTATCTTCGGCCGGGCCATTTTCAGTCCTTTTCTTTTTCTTCCGGCGCAGCGGCTTCCTCGTCCGGTTCCACGGATTCAGCGGAAGGCTCTGCAGCATCTTCTGCGGAATCAGCTGCCGCCGTGCTGTCACCTTCCCCGGCAGCATCTTTTTTCTCTGCCGCCTCTGAGCTTTTCTTCTCATTTATCTCTTTCTGAGACACCGGATTTTTTTCTGTGCGTTCATATTTTCCCGGTCGCAGCTCTTCCAGAATATCTTCTATATCCTCAAGAACTATGGTTTCCTGTTCAAGGAGCTCTTCTGCCACCCGTTTCAGAATATCCATATTCTCACTGAGCATCTCAATCACCGTCTCATTGGCCGCCCTGATGATCTTGGAGACTTCCTCATCTATCTTTTTCGCTGTCTCTTCGCTGAAATCACGATGCTGAGTGATCTCCCTGCCAAGGAAAATCTGCTCTTCTTTTTTCCCGAAGGCAAGGGGACCAAGCTCGTCACTCATTCCCCATTCACAGACCATCTTCCGCGCCATTTCAGAGGCACGTTCTATGTCATTACCGGCACCTGTGGTGATCTCATCAAAGATCAGCTTCTCTGCCACACGGCCACCAAAGAGAATACAGAGTGAATGCTCCAGAAACTTCTTTGAATGGGTATAACGCTCATCGATGGGGAGCTGCATGGTCACACCAAGCGCCCGGCCACGGGGGATAATGGAGACCTTGTGAATGGGATCTGTATCAGGAAGAAGACGTGCCACCACGGCATGTCCCGCCTCATGATAGGCAGTCACCTCTTTCTCCTTATCAGTGATAATCATGGACCGTCGCTCGGCACCCATCATTATCTTGTCTTTGGCACGATCAATCATATCTTTATCGATCATGTCGGCACCCTCACGGGCCGCCATCAGTGCAGCCTCATTGACCAGGTTCTCAAGATCTGCCCCGGAAAATCCCGGCGTTCCACGGGCAACGATGGCCATATCCACATCATCCCGCATCTTGGTCTTTTTGGCATAAATTTCAAGAATCTTCTGGCGACCCAGAACATCCGGGATAGGTACAATAACCTGACGGTCAAAACGTCCAGGACGAAGCAGGGCCGGATCAAGGACATCGGGCCTGTTGGTGGCTGCAACAATGATGACCCCCTCATTGGCCTCAAAACCATCCATCTCAACAAGGAGCTGGTTCAGGGTCTGTTCCCGTTCGTCATGTCCACCGCCAAGGCCGGCACCGCGATGACGGCCGACGGCATCAATCTCATCAATAAAGATGATACAGGGGGCGTTTTTCTTGCCCTGGGTAAAGAGGTCACGAACACGTGATGCTCCGACACCGACAAACATCTCCACAAAATCCGATCCGGAGATGGTGAAAAACGGCACATCCGCCTCACCGGCAATGGCCTTGGCAAGCAGTGTCTTTCCTGTTCCGGGTGACCCTGCCAGGAGCACACCCTTGGGAATACGGCCGCCAAGTTTGGTGAATTTCTGGGGATCTTTCAGAAAATCGATTATCTCTTCAAGCTCTTCCTTGGATTCATCAATGCCGGCAACATCTTCAAAAGTCACCTTGTTCTCACCCTGTTCCATCAGTTTGGCACGGGTCTTCCCAAAGGAAAGAGCACCGCCCTTCCCGCCACCCATCTGCATCTGGCGCATAAAAAAGACCCAGACACCAATGAGAAGGAGCATGGGGAACCAGGAAACAAAGATGGTCATCAGCCAGGATTCCTTCTGTACCTCTTTCACCGATATATCCACACCGCTGTTTCGCAGAATGGATATCATCTCATTATCATTGGCCGGATAGACGGCACGAAAGGGCTTTCCGTCGCGCATGGTACCAGAGACAATGTCACCGGATATCTGTACCTTTGAGATATCCTGATTCTCCACGGCGGAAACAAACTGGCTGTAGGTCAGTGAAGTCGTCTGACCCTGAGGCCTGCTGAACATGTTAAAGAGGAGGATCATGGTCAGACCAATCACCAGCCACATGGAAAGATTTTTATAAAAAGTATTCAAAGAGTCCTCCGCAACTCCGGATTAAACAAAGGTGACGTAACAGATACGTCATATTTTCTTAATAACAGTATTCTATACTAAGGGTGCTCATGCACTCTGTCGAGGGGGCAGCACCGATTTTTATCCAAATAGCACAAATAAAGTGTTTTTCCGACCCCTGATTTCTTATGCCGCAGCTTTTATGTTCCTGGTAAAATACTGCACCGGCTGCACACCCATCTCTTTTTCACGCATGGCCTTCATGGCCATGACCACGGCAACGGCACCGGTAACTGTGGTGGTGTACGGTACATGAAGCTCAAGGGCTGCACGCCGGATGGTATAGGAATCCTCGGTGGTCCGTTTTCCCATGGAGGTATTGACCACCCAGGCCACCTGATGATCCTGCATTTTATCAAGGATATGAGGCCTTCCCTGGGAAATCTTATTCACTGCCTCGCAGGGGATGTCATGCTTTTTCAGAAACTCTGCGGTTCCGCGGGTGGCAATAATATCAAAATCCATCCCCACAAGTGTTCTGGCCGGATCAAGGATGGTATTTTTGTCACTGTCGCGAACACTGATAAAAACCGTTCCCGAAACAGGAAGGGTTGAGCCCGCGGCAAGCTGCCCCTTGGCCAGGGCAAGGCCAAGATCATCATCAATCCCCATCACCTCACCCGTTGACTTCATTTCAGGGCCAAGCAGGGTGTCAACATTGTCAAAACGGTCAAAGGGAAAGACCGCCTCTTTTACTGCCCAGTGATCAATCTCCACCTCTCTGGTGAGCCCAAGCTCTTTCAAGCTCCTGCCCATCATGATTTTAGTGGCCATCTTGGCAAGGGGAACTCCGGTGGCCTTGGAGACAAAAGGAACGGTTCTGGATGCCCGCGGGTTTACTTCGAGGATATAGAGATCTTCTCCCTTCACGGCATACTGCACATTCATCAGGCCGATAACCCCAAGCTCAATGGCCATGGCACAGCTGGCCGCCTTGATCTCTGCTATCATCTCGGCAGACAGGGTATGGGGTGGAAGCACACAGGCAGAGTCACCGGAATGAATCCCGGCCTCTTCAATATGCTGCATGATACCGCCGATGATGGTATCGTTTCCGTCACAGAGAGCATCAACATCCACCTCAATGGCATCTTTTAAAAATTTATCAATAAGTACCGGATGATCCGCTCCGGCAATGCCGGGAATGGACATGAAATCCCGGATTTCATTGTCATTGTAAACGATCCGCATATCCCGGCCGCCAAGGACGTATGACGGTCTGACCACCACCGGATAGCCAATGGTATTGGCAACGCTTATTGCCTCTTCCAGAGTATACACCGTGTCGTTGTCCGGCTGCCGCAGTCCCAGCTTCTGGAGAAACTGCTGGAAACGCTTTCTGTCTTCAGCCCGATCAATGGAATCAGGAGGGGTACCGATGATGCTGACCCCTTCTTCTTCAAGGGCCACTGCAAGATTCAGAGGCGTCTGGCCGCCAAACTGCACAATAACCCCATCC
>JAMOMO010000499.1 GCA_027067035.1 Desulfobulbaceae bacterium | reverse complement strand
AATCCCCAAAGGGAGCAGATGAGCAGTTTCTTATTCTGGCAGGTGGAATATTCAACGCAAACTCCCTGGCCCGGGCAGCAATTCTGGGAGCCGATGCAGTACAGATGGGAACCCTTTACCTGTCATCGAAAGAAATCGTCACATCCGGCGCCCTGAGCCCGTTGTACCAGAAGACTGTCATCAGTTCGTCCTTTGGCGATACAATGCTCACCGGTGAATCGGTTGGCTTACGGGTTCGCGCCCTCACTTCACCCAAAACCGTAAAGATCCGCTCCCTGGAAAAAGAACTTCGGGAAAGAGATGCTGATGAATCCGCCATACGACATGAGCTGGAGGAAACAAGCATCGGCAGCCTGCTCATTGCCGCACGAAACAGACACCCCGCCAACGGCCGGACCCTCCCCGAAGATACCTGTTACCGGGAAGGGCAGTTTATGAGTGGCACCATAGCCGGTAATCTGGAAGCGGTAGTTCCCGTTGCGGAAATTCACACGAAACTGGCCAGCGGTGAATTCAAAGCAGTACTCGACAAGAGCCATGCAGCCGGGCCTTCCATACAGATATCCGAGCCACAGCCGACCGGGAGAGAACGCATTGCCATCACCGGAATGGCAGTGACAAACTCTCTGGGAAACAGCCCCGAAGAGGTCTGGCAGGCCTGTCTGGGCTTAAAAAGCGGTGTCAGCACCGTGCCTCCTGACAAATGGGATCATGACGAAATTCTCCAGCAGGGTGCAGTGGCCAGGGGGAAGACATACTGCAGGGTCGGAGCATTTTTATCCCTTGATATATCACGGAAAGAACTGGGGATTCCGCCCCACGACTTCCATACCATGACCTCTTCAACCAGGCTGACCCTATGGCTTGCGCAGAACGCCATCAGCAACTCTCAAATAGCTGATTCCCCTGTTCCCCGTCACCGGATCGGTGTTTTTGTCTCTCAGAATGCCGGTGAAATGGGCTCCACCGTTCCTTCCCTGAATATCTTCACAGAGGCCAAAGCCATAACAGATACCATCCGGCAGGCCGGCCTCCTCAGCCCCGGACAGAACGATTCTCTTGAGGAGCTCATCCGCGCCAGCCATCTTGCCATTGACGACACGACACTGCTGGGTCGCCTCAACAGTGCGGCCGCTGGTTTTATCTGTAACAAATATGCATTCACAGGCCCCAGTTACTCTGTCACATCCGCCTGTGCCTCAAGCCTCACGGCACTCTACAACGGAGTGCAGCTTATCCAGAACGGGGTCTTGGATGCTGCTGTTGTCGGCGGCGGAGAGGAGTTGCTCATCCAGGGAACATTTATTGAGTTTTCCGCACTGGGTGCCCTGGCGGGAAACGGCTATGACAACAGCGATCCCGCAGCATTTTCCCGCCCGTTTGATGCTGAACGCAACGGAATGGTTCTGGGAGAGGGCGGCGGGATGATCGTCATTGAACGTGAATCCGTTGCAAAAAAACGGGGCGCTCCAATCCTTGCCTATATCACCGGTGCCGGTGCCAGCAACAACCATCAGGGAATGGTGGAGGCGGTTGCTGAAACACAAAAAATCGCCATCAGCACATCCTTCCGGGAAGCCGGATACGGGCCGGATGAGATTGATATGGTTGAATGCCACGCAACCTCGACAAGCATGGGGGACAGAGAAGAGGTGAAAGCCCTGAAGGAACTTTTCCCTCCGGAACATCCGGTGGTTCTCACCTCCTTTAAATCCCAGATCGGGCACACATTAGGTGCTTCCGGTATTAACAGTTTGATCCGCGGCATATGCGCGATGCGGGACGGAATCTTTCCCCCCACCCTGAACTACACAAAACCTGACCCGGATATCGGGCTGGAAGAGGCAGGTTTCCGGGTCTGCAGAGAGCCTGAACCATGGCCGGAGCCCCCCGACAGGCCCAGGCGCTTTGAAGTCAACGCCTTCGGCTTTGGGGGAGCGAACTATGTGGTTCAGATCGAAGGAGAGCAGTCCTGCCGTGAGCTTTCCACAGCAACAGCAGACATTGCCGCTTCACAGTCCACCTTGGAAACAGACAGAGACGCCCTCAACTGCGGTGTTTCTTTCTTCAAGGGACAGCACAACAGACAGCCTGTTCGCATCGCTGTGATAAACCGGACCGGAAGTATTTCCGACATCAAAAAAGACCTTGCACCATACATTCAGGACCTTGAAGCGCTCAGCGCCAGACAGAAAAGAGAGCTCAAAAAGATCGGTATCATGGCAGCCGGAGACAGCCCTGAAAAACCACCCCTTGCCCTGCTGTTCTCCGGTCAGGGCAGTCACTATCCACAGATGGGCAAGGCTCTTCACAGCAGCTTTCCTGTCATCCGCCACCAGATGAACCGCCTGGCCGGACTGATGGACTTTGACCTTCAGCAGATCTTCAGTCAAAGGGACGACAGCCACCTGCAGAAAACAGAATATCAGCAACCCGCCCTGTTTCTTCTTGAATACGCCCTGTTTCAGCAATTCATGGCACTGGGCCTGGAACCGGCTGTCATGGCCGGGCATTCCATGGGTGAGCTCACAGCTCTCTGCGCAGCCGGCTGCTTCTCCTGTGAGGACGGCTTCAGGCTTATCAACAAAAGAGCGCAATGTATGGCAAAAGCCTCCACCATGGTATCAGATCCAGGGGCCATGCTTGCCGTGAACATGTCCTCTGCGGAACTCGGGGAAATAACAGCAGACTCACCACAGCTGTTTATCACAAACTTCAACTCACCGAAGCAGACGGTTGTGGGTGGAGGGCGTCAGGCAATACTGCAGCTCAAAGAAAAACTGGACAGGAACGCACACTGGAACCTTCAGCTTCCCGTCTCCATGGCCTTCCATTCACCGACCATGCGTATCATCCGCGATGAATTTGAGGAGTTCCTTGATACTCTTGAGATTTTCCCGCCGCAGGTACCGGTCCTCTCCAATGTAAACAGTCAGCCCTATCCGGATAACAGCAGTCAAATAAAAAACATTATACTCTCCCATCTTGAGTCACCCGTTCACTGGCAGGATAATATCCTCAGTCTGGTTCATGATTTCGGCTGCAGAGACCTGCTTGAGATCGGCCCCAGGGATACCCTCTGTTCACTGGCCCGGGAGTGTACACCGCATGTGGACTGCCTCAGCAGTTCTTCCAGGGAAGATGAGGTGAAATCGCTTCGGGAAGCCATTTCAGCCTTGTACATCAAAGGCCATATATCCCCTGGCGGAGTACGGCATATCTCCCTGTCTCCGGACACCGTTCCCAGGAGCAGTACTTCCATCTCCAAAGAGGCTGTCCTGGATATTATCCACAGGGAAATATATTCATTTGCCCTCCATGGTACCGAAAAATATCTCAAACCCGCAATAGTCAGAATGATCCGGCAGGAACTGGACCCGACGTTCAGCAGTGAGTCCCTGGCCGAATATATGCCGGACAGTATCCTGCCCGCTCAGCCGGCCGCAAGCAGCGGAAACAATACTCTCCTCAGACAGGAAAGGCCCCCGGTCGACAACACCGTGCTGGAACAGATCATCCATATCATTATGGGTGCCACCGGTTACGAACGAAATGAAATTGATGCCGGAATGGACCTGAGAAATGACCTGGCCATCAAATCCAGCAGGATACCGATCATCGTTGATGAAGCAGAGAAACAGTTTCATATTTCAGCAACCCTGGAGGATTTTTTAGCCGTTAAAACTGTTCAGGACCTGGCCGACCGGGTAACTGAACTCATGGAATCCTCGCCGGAAGACAATACCACCGCAGTATCGCCGTCACCTCCACTCACCGGAAGCCCCCAGGCAGGCGCATCGCATTCACCTGAAGCTCTCTGCAGCCGAAACACACTGGAAGAGGTCATCCGGATCATCATGGATGCCACCGGTTATGAACGTGATGAAATCGAGGCCGGAATGGACCTGAGAAATGACCTGGCCATCAAATCCAGCAGGATACCAATCATTGTTGATGCCGCAGAAAAGAAATTCAACTTCAGGGCCACCCTGGAGGATTTCCTTGCGGTACGAACGGTTCAGGATCTCGCTGACCGGGTTGATGAACTCATGGAAGATCCGAAATCCCAGGGGTCACAGGAAGATACCCTGGACCTCGGTTTAATACATTCCACGGCCCGGAATGATCCGGATCAGCCCGTTACCGGCAGGCCCGGCATCAATCGCTTTATCTATCAGCCCGAAGAACTCAACGTGACAGAGAGGAATGCTCTTCCTCTTGCGGCAGACAGCCGGATTCTCCTTCTCTCACTCTCAGAAGATGACCATATCCATGGCCTCACTGACTCTTTTACACGCAGGTACGGGGGAGAAATTCTTTCAATGCGGCTGGACAGAACACAGCGCTCCGGTTCGGTGGACATTTTTTCCCCGGACGAAGCAATCCGGATGATTCAGACACTCTCGGATGAAGCTCCTCTCAGCGGAATCATTCTCGTCAGTGATGCCCAGACAGAAGAACGACTCTCTCCGCAGGATATCAGCTCACTGACCACTGGACTCTTTTCCATTTTTCAATCCTTTCTCCAGACTGCAAAGAAACAGTTCTGCATTCACCTTCATATGGAGAACAAACAGGAAGAAACCGCCACCCTGCTGGGCCAGGCAATACTCGGACTGTTCCTCTCGGCAGCAAAAGAATATAAGACCGTTCATTTTCGCAGCATGACAACAACTGATCACAGTGATCATTCGTCTCTTCTGTCACACATCTTCAACCGTTCCATTCCCTTTATTGAGCTTCTTGTGCGAAACGGCACAGTCTACACCTCCAGGGCCACCCGAAGATCGCTTTCTCTCAGGCATCAGCCGTCACTGCAATTTGAAAAGAGCGATGTCATTGTGATTTCCGGCGGCGGCCACGGAATCACCTCCTGCCTTGCCCGCGCAATTGCCCCCTGTGGCTGTACCTTGATTCTTCTGGGGCGAAGCCGCCTCGACCGATCAGTTCCTTATACTGAGGTTCCGGATGACAGCGAAAAGAAACAACAGTTCATCTCCACCTGTATGGTGGAAAGATATGGAGAAC
>JAMOMO010000498.1 GCA_027067035.1 Desulfobulbaceae bacterium | reverse complement strand
GGTAACCTGGATGGACAAATAGAGTGGGTTGGCGGTGATGCGGTGATGGATGAACGACTTGGACTGGTTTATCCCGTGCGAATCTCCGTTCTGAAATATCAGTTGCCCAACACTGTCAACGGCAAACAGGGGAGAATTCTACCGGGAATGACAGTGGCCGCCGACGTTAAAGTCGGTAGCAGGCGTGTGATTCATTACTTTTTAGGCCCCATGTTGCGTTATAGAGATCAAAGTTTACGGGAGTTGTAAGAATGAGCAGAAAAACAAAAAAACCATCTATTATGACTGCAGAAGCAGCCGATAATGATACCCTGAAAGAAGAAATCCACAAACAGTCCCTAAAGCTCCTGAAAAAGCTTCCGGCTCTGGGACCTGTACTGCTGCTCTATATGCAGTCTGCACATCGCCGATACAGCTTTATCGGCGATCTTGAATGGCTGCTGATGCCACCGCTTGTTGCGGGGCAGTGCAAGCTCTTTATGAAGGAAGAATATCCCACATCATTTATCAGCTGGGCTTTTCTGAATAAAGAAGCGGAAAAAAGACTCTTTCAAAATGGCGGAAAACTTCGCCCAGAAGACTGGAACTGTGGCGATCGTCTGTGGGTAATTGACATCATTGCCCCTTTCGGAGGGGTAGAGCATATGCTGCACGATCTGCAGACGACTGAATTTCCCGGCCGGGTGATCTATCTTGCAGCGCCCGATCCCAAAACTGGCGGAGTAACAGCCAGAAAACTGAACCCTCTCAAAAGGACTGGAAGCAGCGAAAAAGGAGGAAAAGGAAAATCGGGTGAAACCGTTCATTAAATCATATCAATTCATCTCCATTTTGCTCCTTGTTCTGCTTTCCACCGCATTTTGCGGCTTGCAGGCGCTTGCCCTTGACCTTAACACAGCTATACATTTAGCCGAGAAAAACAATGCCGATTTCAGGGCTAAACAACTGGAGTCAAAGGCGAGAAAATCGGACGGCTGGGAGCTTATAGCCGAAATGGGACCACAGCTCGTGCTTGCCGGGAAAATAATGCGCAGCAGAGTAAGATACAAAGCAGACGAGGTTGCAGATATTGAATCCCAGCGTCTCACCTTCAACGATGACTCAGTGAATATTTTTTTCAATCAGCCATTATTGGATATTGAGAAGATTAACCGTGCAAGACGAGGTGGATGTGAGATTGATATTGCTGCACTTGAGCTTCGTAACGCATGGGAAAAACTGGTTGTTCAGGTGGTGGAAGCCTATTACTCACTTCTTGCCTCGCAACACGCCCTGGATCTTGCAAAGGCAAAACTGGATATACTCAATAACCAGAAACAGACCGCTATGGCGGGACATGACCTTGGACTCAATGAGCAATCAGACCTGTTTGACATACAGGCCCGCCATGCGACGACTAGTGCCGCCCTGGCAGAACAGGAAACAAAGTTCATTGATGCTGCCGGTGAATTATCCGAACTCCTTGGTGGTGAGGTGGTGATGAATTTAGACGACCTGAGTTCTGATATCACATTTTCTCTTCCTGAACAGGATGTAGAATACTGGCTGGAACAGGCAAAAGAGAAAAATGGAGAAATACGTCTCAGAAGAGTGCAAATGGAGGCGGCACGTCTTGATGGTAAGATTGGCTCCAGCCGCTTTCTTCCTGCACTCAGTTTCTTTGCAGAGTATGAGCGAACAAGTCCGGCTGACGATTTGAATGGCTACGGCTGGGAAAAAGAACGTGCCGACTTCGGCTTAAAACTGGAGATGGAACTTATCAGCGGTGGTAGGGACATCGCCGGATACCGTGCCTTGAAATACCGCTACCTCGCATCCCGAAAGCAGCTCCTTGCAACTGAACGCAGTATTTCCCGACAAGTCAGGTCAACATGGGATGCCCTGCAAAGAACCCTTGAGACGGTTCAGGCTTATGAAAAAGCCGCAGCAGCCAATAAGAAATCGCTGGAAATAAAAGAGGCCAATTTTGAAGAAGGGCTTCAATCCATGCTGGATGTTCTCAATGTACAGCGGGATTATTTTATAGTGAGCAACAGGTATCAGAACTCAAAGTACGATTATGCAACCCTCCTCTATCGCTTCAAACAACTTGTCGGTGAATTACAGACCACACCATGACACGAAACAGATCCTGAACAGATTCAGGATCTAAGCAAAAAAGATACCGCTCTGACAACGCGCCAAGAAGATAAAAAACACAATATGTCTGTAGAAATATTCAACTTCACCAGATCTTGTCAATCACTCCTGTTATTCCCTTCACCCGCCTGTCATCCCGCAAACCCTCCAGTGTAACAAAGGAGAGCGGGAAGGCAAACCGCTCCTGTTCCCATACCACGAGACTCCCCTCCTCCTCCAGTTCCCTGGCCTTCTCTTCAAGCATAAAGTTCAAGCCCACTCCCGCCTTTATCATACTGAGAATGGCAGACTCGGCACTTGCCATCATTTCCCGCTTCGGATGAAAGCCGCGGTCAATGAAAATATCTTCCATCAACTGACAATATGGACACTCAGCCGGGTTACCTATCCAGGGTAATTCAGCCAGATCAGCATAGCTGCCATGTTTCACAATGCCCGCCATCTGCGTCGGTCCCACAATCCTGAGATAGTATGTTTTCAGATGACGAACGTCAAACCTGTCATCATCACATTCGCCAAAGATAAAACCGCCATGCAGTTCATTACTTGCAATAAGTTTAAGAATATTTCCGGATATGGACTGATGGAAACGCAGTGTGGCTCCACTGTTCTGCAATGCAAAATGCCGTATGATATCTTCTATTTTCAGGATCTCAGGATCGCTGTTTAATCCCACCACAATTTCATCACCAGTCACTTCAGTGCTTAGTTCCTTCTCTTCTCTAACCAGTGACTTGACCAGGACCCCAAGTGTTTTCATCCCCTTCTCAAGCCGATCATTCCAGGGATATCCAAAGCATAACCGAATGCAGTGATCATACTGTCCTGTACTGGAACAGAGTGTTCCCGGCAGCAATGAAATGTTTTTCTTTTCAGCCAGACGAAAGAGTTTGAGTCCATCCACACTGTCAGGCAGCTCAACCCAGAGTGTCAACCCTCCTTTGGGGGAGGATACTCGAGTTTCTGCAGGAAAATGACGTCCAATGGACTGAATCATATCAGCTGCCTGTTTCCTCAGACTGTTACGAAGCTTCCGAAGGTGTCTTTCATAGCCGCCGCTTTGTAAAAAGAGCGTCAATGCATGCTGCATCAACTGCGAATTTGCCAGGCTGTTGTTAAATTTGAGCCGTTTTACCTTTTCCCGGTATTTTCCGGCCAGAAGCCAGCCCATTCGCAGATCGGGCATCAGATCCTTGGAGAAAGAATTGCAGTACAGCACCATCCCCTGCCTGTCAAAATGCTTCAGGGGAAGTGACTTATGCTCTCCGAAATAGAGATTTCCATAAATATTATCCTCTATAATGGGAACCCCCCGATCAGCAAACAGGGCGACCAGTTCTTTTTTAGCAGCAGATGTCATGTCAAACCCGAGCGGATTCTGAAAGGTGGGAATAAAAAGAGCGGCGCGGATATCATGTTCATCAAGGGCTGTTCTCAAGTTATCAATGTTGAGCCCCGTTAACGGATCTGCCGGAATTTCCATGGCCCTCATATTGAGATCTTCAATGATCTGGAGATAACAGAGGAAAGTCGGAGACTCAAGGAGAATCGTATCTCCGGGACGGGCAACACTGCGCAGACAGAGCTCAATACCGTTCATACAGCCCTGGGTGATTATAATTTCCTTGTCACCACAACCTTGAGGAAGATCAAGAGAGCGTTTACGGATCTCTTTCTGCAGTTTTTCATATCCCAGAGGTGCACCATAGCCCCCATGGCTCCCGTCCTGATATCCTGAAGCAGCTGAACGCACCGCAGCGGCCATCTGTTTTCCCGGGAGAAGCACTGGCGAAAGAGTCGCTTCACCAAAGGGAATAAGATCCGGATTGGTGAGAGAGCGCTGCATCATGGCAGAAAGAACATTAATTGCGACCTTATGGGCTTTAACCGGTGACACACCCTGCTTTGGCAGAGGCAGAATATCACTTAAAAGCGGCCTTACAAAAAAACCTGACTTCTCCTTTACCTCTACCAGTCCACGATTTTCAAGTTCTTCATATGCCTGGTAAACAGTGGAAATGGACAGTCCTGTGGCAGCCTTGAGTTTACGCAGTGAAGGAAGTTTTTCCCCGGCCCGATATCCTCCATTCTGAATCTGCTGTTCCAGATTATTAGCCAGTTTTACGTATTGGAATTCCATGCCTCTCCTTGTATCACCAGCATCTGTTCTGGTTGTTTTTCACACAATCTGCATCTGTTCCTATTTAATGGCTCAAGTATACTCTGTAAAGAAAAAAGAGCCGCCTTCAACGGCTCAACAGATGTGACAGGGAAGGGAGACAGAAAATGAAGGTGACAATACAAAAACAGGGAATCATCTGGTTTTTGAAACCGGAAGACAGCAGTGATGCGGAAACGGGAAGCTGTGAACAGAGCTCCACTTCACAGGGAAAGACAGGACTTCTTTATGCCTCCATAAAAGTTTTTCTCTGCTACGCCACGGCCCTTGCAATCACTCTTTTTCTTTCGAGACTTCACTGAGCAGAAAATCTGTATCCATTCAAACAGACAGTACACATTCACGCAGGTGCCACCATGATAAAACAGTTGGGATTGCTGGCTGACAAAGCCATTCACAGAAAGCCATTGTCCGGCCATGACCGTTCTACCGTGGCCCCTTTCAACAGACATTTCCGGAGGTTTCACAAACACCGGGATACAGCGGAAATCCTCATTATCCAAGAGGATACAGCCTTCCACACCAAATTGTCGACAGCCATTCCGGAATCAGCAGCCGTCACCAGAGTTCAGCTGCATGAACTGCGTAAGTTCAGGGACAGGCGGCGTTTTAACATGCTCTTTTACTCTTCTTCCTCCCATAACTCATATAATGACGCCGGAGGCTGTTCAGCACAACTCCTGGAAGACCTCTGTTATTGCCGGATACTGTTACGGCCCGGCGCATTCCTGTTTTTACCTGTACACGATGCAAGA
>JAMOMO010000497.1 GCA_027067035.1 Desulfobulbaceae bacterium | reverse complement strand
GGCCTGATGTACAGCGTCCCGGTGGCTGCCTCAAAGCGGATGGTGGCATCACAGTGAAAACTCATGGTGAGGGTGCCGATCTTCATGCGCAGTTTCTGTCCGGCAATGGTGGTTATGATGTTTAATTTGTGCCCGCTCAACGTGATTTTGCCGGAGAATGTGTCCTGAAGAATCTTCAGCTCCTCAACGGCATCTATGGAGACAGCGCCGACCAGGCTGCCGGAGTCGATTGCCATGTTCAGTGGCAGGCTCTTTGTGAGAATGTCCTGCACCACAGCTGCCGGAAAAGTCATGGAGATGGCCTGCTGCCCTGACTCTGCATGGGAATATGTGGCAGAGAGCAGGATAAAGAGAAAGATTGAGAGCGTTTTTTTGATGTTCATGCCGGGTCCTGTGCTTTAAAGTATACCTGAATCCGTGACTCCTGAGATAATCAACCTGAAAAGTAGATCATGCCATCACTCACCGTTGCTGCCGACTGTCTTCTGGAAGATATCCCGTTTTTTCTTGAAAAGGAATTTAAATCACGGCTCAGCATTGAGAATCCCAAATATAGTGCAGCTAAAAAGTATGGCCGCTGGATCGGAAAAAATCTCAAGCCCGTATTGAAATATTACCAGCCTGTTCCGGGCGGCCTGCGTTTTCCCAGGGGCTTTGCCAATCAGGCGGTGCTGCTCTGCCGTGAATTTCTGCATGAAACTCCTGTCATACACGATAAGCGCCTGTTGCTGAACGAGGTGGATTTTGTGTTTTGCGGCGACTTGCGGCCCTATCAGCAGGAGGCGGTTGCAGCGGCGGAAAAACGCTCCTTCGGGGTGCTTGAGGCGGGAACGGGCAGCGGCAAAACCGTGATGGCACTCGCCATTGTTGCGGCACGCAGGCAGCCGACTCTGGTGGTGGTGCACACCAGGGAACTGCTCTATCAGTGGCAGGAGCGGATTCGCAGCTTTCTGGGGCTTGAGCCAGGCCTGATAGGTGACGGACGTTTTACGGTGGCGCCTGTCTCTGTGGGAATCGTCAACACGGTGAGAAAACGGGTGGAGGAGCTGGCGCCGCAGTTTGGCCAGCTGGTGGTTGATGAGTGTCACCGCGTCCCTGCGACCCTGTTCACCGACGTGGTGAGCAACTTCAGCGGCCACTATCTTCTTGGTCTTTCGGCAACGGCATTTCGCAGTGATGAAGGGCTGACCCGGCTGATTAATTTTTATATGGGGGATCAGTTTCACAAGGTGGACCAGGCGGAGCTGCAGGCAAGCGGTGCCATTGTGAAACCCAGCCTGGTACGCTGCAGGACCCTGTTCCGCTACCGCTATCGTGGTGATTATCAGCCCCTTATTTCAGCCCTCATTAAAGATGTGCCCCGCAATGAACAGATCATGGATGATGTGGTGCGCGAGAGCCGGCAGGAGAACAGCGGCATTCAGCTGCTGGTTTCCGACCGGGTGTCCCACTGCCGGATTTTTGAACAAGGGCTTGCGCGGCGCGGGATCAGTGTCGCCCTGCTCACCGGCAGGACCTCCGCCGAGCAGCGGGCGGCTGTTGTTGCTGATGTGCAGTCCGGAAAGGTGAAGGTGCTCGTGGCAACACTGCAGCTCATTGGTGAGGGCTTTGACTGTCCCGGTCTCACCAATCTTTTTCTCACCACCCCCATCACCTTCGAGGGACGTCTGCTGCAGGTGCTGGGTCGTATCATGCGACCGATGGAGGGGAAGCAGGCAAAGGTCTATGATTATGTGGATGAGGCTGTTTCTGTGTTGAAACGTTCCGCTGCCGGGCGGAAAAAAATCCTGGATGCTCTTTGATTTAATCTCCTTGTCAAGTTCTTGAGATTATGTTATTCTGTTAAGTTTTTCAGTCCCAAAACACAATTGAATTTATTGAAAGCATCCGCATACGGCTGGGTGCTTTTTTCTTTTTTACGAGGCATAAGATGGAACAGGATAAGATTCGGAACGTTGCTATTATCGCTCATGTTGATCATGGCAAAACAACTCTCGTTGATGAGTTATTTAAACATTCAGGTATGTTCAGAGAGAATGAACGTGTTGCAGAACGCCTGATGGATTCCGGTGATCTCGAGCGGGAGCGTGGAATCACCATCACTGCAAAGAACGGCTCTTATGAGTATAAAAATTTCTGGATCAATATCATCGATACCCCTGGCCATGCCGATTTCGGTGGGCAGGTGGAGCGGGTACTCCGGATGGCCGATGGTGCGCTGCTTGTTGTGGATGCCCAGGAAGGTCCGATGCCTCAGACCTATTTTGTTCTGAAAAAAGCCCTGGAAAATCATCTTCCGGTTATTGTGGTGATTAACAAGATTGATAAACCTGCTGCCCGCTGCGACTGGGTTGTGGATCAGGTCTTTGATCTTTTTGTAAAACTCAATGCCCCCGATGATGTCCTGGATTTTCCCATTGTGTACGCCTCCGCCAAAGAGGGCTATGCCCTGAAGGAGCACACCGACGTCAAGGTCGGCGATGGTGATATGCATGTGGTATCCCAGATGATTGTTGATCATATTCCGGCCCCCGTCGGCTCGGCAGATGCCTCGCTGCAGATGCAGGTCGGCACCATTGATTACTCCCCCTATCTTGGTCGTCTTGGAATCGGCAAGGTGGTAAACGGCAAGCTCTCAATCAATCAGCCCGTTGTGGTTGCCCGTCGTGACGGAAGTATCAAGCCGGTGCGGATCACCAAAATCTATCGTTTTGCCTGTGATGAGAAGATTCCCACGGAAACTGCCACCACCGGTGAAATTGTTGCCGTTGCAGGAATGGAGGATGTGACTGTGGGGGTTACCTTTACCGACCCCGATGATCCGCAGCCACTGCCGCTCATCGATATTGATCCGCCCACCATTTCCATGAACTTTATCCCCAATGATTCTCCCTTTGCCGGAAAAGAGGGGAAATATGTGACCTCACGTCATATAGAAGATCGCCTCAAGCGCGAGACACTGGCCGATGTGGCCCTGCAGTATGAACCGCTCACCGATGCCGTGGGTTTCAGGGTTTCCGGGCGTGGCGAGCTGCATCTTTCCATTCTCATTGAGAAGATGCGACGGGAAGACTATGAAATGCAGGTGACCAGGCCGCAGGTTATTCTCATTGAAAAAGATGGTCAGACCCTTGAACCCTATGAGGAACTCACCGTTGATGTTGATGAGCAGTATCAGGGCCCGGTTATCGAGAAACTTGGAAAGCTGCGCGGCCAGATGGAAGAGATGACCACCCAGAACGGCATGGTTCGCCTCAAGTTTAAAATCCCGACCCGCGGTCTGCTCGGCTATCGTTCGGAATTTATGACTGATACCAAAGGAATGGGGATGATGAGTTATGTCTTTGCCGAGTATGGTCCCTGGGCCGGAGAGATCAAAAACCGTATCAACGGTGTGCTGGTGGTGAAAGAACCCTGTACCTCTGTTGCTTATGCTTTGTTTAATCTTCAGGATCGTGGTAAACTTTTTGTAGGGCCCGGCTCTCCAATGTATCAGGGACAGATTCTCGGTGAGCACTGCCGGGGAACGGATCTGGTTGTGAACCCTGCCAAGGGAAAGAAGCTCACCAATATGCGTGCCTCCGGATCTGATGAGGCCGTCATATTGACACCTCCCGTGGAGATGACCCTTGAAGACTGTATTGCCTACATCAATGATGATGAACTGGTTGAGGTTACACCGAAATCAATTCGGCTGCGAAAGAAGAGCGGTGTTCGTATCCGGGGATAGACGAGAAATATGCAAAGTCTTGTTTTTCTGATAATTGCAGGGGTGGCAGCCATTGCCACCTTTGCATTCATTGCCAGGAAGTATGGCAGTGAATGCATGCCCTGACTCATGCTTTACAGTTCTGTAGGTGCAGGACTCGGAACCTTTTATCTGCTCAGGTGGCTTTTTCAGTAAGCCATCTGAACAGTGATATCACTGCCGGTCTTTTTTGAAACGAAAGTAGTCGGCAACTATTCTGCCATGGTCAAAGACCAGTTCCGGCAGATTCTCCTCTGTGAACAGTGCTGCCTCTGCAGCATCATCTCCCGCTGCGGGCTGTTGCTCCGCTCTGGCGATGAATACCGTTGTTGCCGTGTGCTGGCGCGGATCGCGGTCGGGATCTGAATAGGTCCTGAACTGCTGCAGATCATTCAGGCTGATCCCTGTCTCCTCTTTGGCCTCTCTTCTGGCTGCTGTTTCGTAGGACTCGCCGTAATCGACAAAACCACCGGGCAGTGCCCAGCCGTGGGGTGGATTCTTTCGTCTGATAAGGACAATTTCGTCTGCAACTTCTATGATGATATCAACGGTCGGTACGGGGTTTTTGTAGACCTGAATATCGTGTCGGCAATGGGGACAGCGCATCTCCTACTCCTGTCTGCTGAGCAGCGCCCTGATATCCTCCCAGCCGGTGACGGTCTTCAGTCTGTGGCTGTTGCGGTTCCAGGGCTGGTCGTAGACAATGGGGGTGATATCCGTTGTGGCAAGCTGCAGACAGGTCTCTATCCGGTCATCAACAAAGTAGTTGAGATCGTGGTCTCTGATGTAGCGCGCCTTGTCGTCATGGTCACCCGTTGCCACGAGATTTATCTGTCTGCATGTCTCCCTGGAGAAATGATGGTCAAGCCAGTCAATCACCGGTTCTTTAATGGGGCGTGCGGTGATGATGGTCACCGGTGCCTGCTCTGCCATGGAGCTGATAACCTCCACTGCGCCGGGATTGGGCTGGAGCCCCACGCCGAGGGAGTCTTTGAGAATGGTGTAGAAGATCTGCTCCACCTCCTCTGTGGGGATGGAGAGGCAGCTTTCCACCTGAAAGCTTGTGATATCCTCAAGCTGGAAGGAGCAGTGATTATACTCTTCACAGGCAATACGGACAAAGGCCTCGCCTGTGTCGGCAATGACACCGTCCAGATCAAATCCTATTTCATTACTGTTTATGCTCATCATAGTGTTCCTGTATGGCTCGAACGTCACGGATTATGGCGTCGTTGAACGGGGTGGCAATGCCATGTTTTCTGCCAAGGCTGCTGATTGCCCCGTTTATGGCTTCAATCTCGGTGGGCCGCTGATTGCGGACATCCTGAA
>JAMOMO010000496.1 GCA_027067035.1 Desulfobulbaceae bacterium | reverse complement strand
CGCCCGTTCCACAACATGTTGAATCATCGGTTTCCCGTTTATCAGGGCCAGCGGCTTTCCTTCAAATCTGTTAGAATGATAACGTGCCGGAATAATCGCAACAACTTCCACCTTTGGTTCTTTTTCTGTTTCCATCTTCTTCAATTTTAAGTATTTGTTAGCATGGTAATGATCAGCACCGGTACAGGACATGGATCGGAAAAGAACAGCCTGGAGTGGTGCGGATCTTAAAACAGACATCTGTCTGTCTTCTTCAGGCGTCACAAGCTCAGCAGGACATCTTTGTTTTTCAGCCATGCCAGAACATTCAAGCAGCACTGCACAAGCCGCAGTTTCAGTCAACCCGTCTGACACAGACCAGTTCCCCGTACTCTGGAAAAAGGCTGAAGATCTGGCTGAGTTACTGCAGATAAAGATCGTCTCAGGTTCTGAGTGCCATAATTATAATCCGCTTCTACTATATACGGAAAAAGGATTACAAATACAACTGAAACACGACAGCAGCACTCAGGACACAGCCACACTCTCTGTGGATTTTCTCTCAGAGGCCATCAGCTACCGCAGACAACATGGCGGGGGGATAAAACAGGCCCTTGCAAGGGCCGTTGGAATTAAACCAGGCTTTCGCCCGACCGTCATTGATGCAACAGCAGGACTTGGCAAGGACAGTTTCCTCCTGGCCTCCCTTGGCAGCAGGGTGACGATGATAGAACGCTCTCCAATGCTGGCCGCCCTTCTTGAGGATGGGATCACACGGGCAATTCACGCCCGGACACTGCCGTTTCCAGTAAAAGAGATGCTCTCACTGCTTCAGGGCGATGCCGCCGCACGCATACAATCCATACCGGCTGCACACACCATATACCTGGACCCCATGTATCCCCACAGTCGCAAATCAGCCCTCAACAAACTGGAAATGCGCCTGATCCGTACACTGGTCGGAGACGATACTGACGCAGAGGAACTTTTTTCTGCCGCCCTGAACCACGCCCTGAACCGGGTTGTGGTCAAACGACCCAAAACAGCTCCATTGCTGAGCAGCTTCCCTCCAAGCCATGTCATTAAAATGAAAAACAGTCGCTTCGATGTCTACATGACCTGATCCTGGAACTGTTTTCCAAGGCACCGTCCATACCCCGACATTTCCCTGAACAAATCAGATATTTCCAGCCTCCCTCCATGACGGAAAATCAGCTGCAGGAATCCATTTCTGAAAAGCCTATTCTGTTTTCCTGCCCTTTCCTTTAAAAATGAAAATGATTGTTATATTTATTTCACTTTTCGCGGAAGAGCTGATATCGTTAACAGAGGAATTGAGAACCAGTCCTGACACCTCTGTACAGCACATCCAATGATACAGTTTTCGGAGAAGAAGAGAGATGGCAGTCCCACTCACCAAACAAAAAATACTCATCGTTGATGATGTCCCGGCAAATATCAGTCTTCTGGGACAGTCACTGCAGAACAGATACGACATCCTTGTTGCCACCAATGGCATAGATGCCATTCGTCTTGCCCAGGAACAGCCATCACCGGACCTCATACTGCTGGATATCATGATGCCCGGACTCAATGGTTATGAAGTCTGCAGCCGTCTTAAACGGAGTGTCATCACCAAAAAAATACCTGTCATCTTTGTCACGGCCATGGGTGAGAACGAGGATGAAGCCAAGGGCTTTGAAGTAGGTGGGGTTGACTATATCACAAAACCCATCAGTCCCGCCATTGTGCGTGCCAGAGTCCAAACCCACCTTGCACTGTACGACCAGAACCGGGAACTGGAGAAAAAAGCTGCTGAACGCACCCGTGAAATCGTCCACACCCAGGAGGTGACCATTTATGGAATGGCCGTCCTTGCCGAAACCCGTGACAATGAAACCGGCAAGCATATCATGCGCACCCAGCACTATGTGAAAACCCTGGCTGAACACCTGATGCACAGTAAAAAATACCGGGACTATCTCGACGAATCCAGAATAAGTCTTCTTTTTAAATCCGCACCGCTGCATGACATTGGAAAGGTTGGTATTGCCGACAGTATTCTTTTAAAACCCGGAAAACTCACTGCAGAAGAATTTGAAGAGATGAAAAACCACACGACCTATGGACGCGACGCCATAGTGAAGTCGGAAATAGCACTAGGCAGTAAAAGTACCACCACTTTTCTCACCCTGGCCAGGGAAATTGCATACAGCCATCATGAGAAATGGGATGGTACAGGCTACCCGGAAGGGCTCTCCGGTGAAGACATTCCCCTTTCGGGAAGACTCATGGCCATAGCTGATGTATATGATGCACTTATCTCAAAGCGTGTTTACAAACCCTCGTTTCCACATAAAAAGGCAGTGGATATTATCCTTGATGGAAAGGGGAAACATTTTGATCCCCATCTTGTTGATGCCTTTGCTGCAATCCACCACACCTTTGAAAAAATAGCCCTGAAATACGTGGACATCGAAGAGACATCCTAGATTCCCTCAAATGAAAACTCAACACCCTATTTTTTCACATTTCCTACTGTCTGGAACATATCTAAGGAGTTCTTTGCAATCCTCAGGATCGACAAAAAACAAGACCTCGTCCCCACACTGATACACGGTTCCTGATAACAGCAAAGCATGACCATGAAAGCGCAGACAGAACAGAAATCACACCGGAAAAAACAGCTCACCATGCGCTACATGCTGGCGGTGACCCTGGTTTTTATCCTCTCCCTCTCTTCGCTCATTGTTCTCGAATACACTCTGCGGCTTCAGGAAGGATACAGCTCTGTCATCAATCTTTCCGGCAGACAGCGAATGTTATCACAGCAAATCGCCCTCCTCACCCATGAAATCCTCGAGTGCACCAGCACGGAAGAATATGGAAAGTTAAAGGAACAGTTTGACAGAGCCGTCCTGCTCATGGAGACGACACACAAACATCTCATTTCAGGAAAAACCGGCAGCAGTCATTCTGACTACACCCTCAGCAAAAACCTGCAAAAAATCTATTTCCAGCCCCCCCATGACGTGGACCGCCTGGTAAACCAGTATCTGAGATCAATAAAAAAACTTCTGAACCAGCCTTTTACTCAGGAGAGCCATGCCACGCTTGCTGATCTCTCAATTTTTGCAAGGGGGCCGCTCCTTCAGGCGTTAAACAGTGTTGTTTATGAATACGAACGCGAAAGTAACAGTTATTCCCAGATATTAAAGACCTGCGCTCTGGTGACATTTTTCCTGATGATCATCCTGTTAACGGGCCTCATCGTTTTCGGATTCCGCCCCATGGTAAATGTGCTGGTTGAGAACGAAAACATGCTCAACTCCATTCTGGACTCAACCCCCATACTCATGGATATTGTCAGCATGAATGGAACCATTCTCTACCAGAGTAAATACCTCATTGACATGCAGGGCACATCTGCCATTGGGCAGAAATGTTTTCATGCCTATACCAGTGGCGCCACCCACTGTGATGCCTGTCCGATGGCCACAGCCACTCCCGATCTGGATCAGAAGGTTATCGCCTTCTTTGATAAGATAGGCACGGGGATTATAGTTGAAATAAGTCATCTTTACATTATTTTCAAAGGAGAGAAAGCACTCCTCCACACCTTTCAGGATATCACTGAACAGCGAAGAACAGAGGCCTACCTCATTAAGGCCAAAGAAGAGGCGGACCAGGCAAGCATGGCAAAATCACGGTTTCTTGCCAATATCAGCCATGAAATACGCACCCCCATGAACGCCATTATCGGTTTCAGCGACCTGACCCTTGAGACAGCACTGAACTCCAGGCAGGCTGAATACCTCAACAACATAAAATCCTCATCCAACTCACTCCTGAAAATCATTGATCAGATTCTTTTCTACTCCAACCTGGATACCGGTAAAATCTCTCTTCAGGAAGAAGAGTTTTCTGTAAAAGACATCTTCGAAAACCTGCTGCTCCTCTTTGAGGAACGTGCCGGAAAAAAGAACATTTCCCTCCTTGTTCAGCTGGATCCCGCTATCCCTGCCCCCCTGTATGGTGATGGAAAACAGCTGCACCTTATCCTGCTTCAACTGGTGACAAACAGTCTCACATTCACGGAACACGGCTCAATTGTCATCAGCGCCACACTGACGCAACTCTCGGAACAGACAGCACACATTGAATTTGCCGTTTCTGATACCGGAATCGGCATGAGCACCCTGCAGCAGAACACCCTCTTTGATACGTTCTCCCAGGCAGATGATTCGAGTACCAGAAAAATCGGCGGCACTGGACTTGGACTTGCCATATGCAAACAGCAGGTTGAACTTCTCGGTGGCGAGCTTCTTGTGGACAGTAAGATAGACCAGGGCAGCACCTTCAGCTTTTCCATCTCCTTTACAGCCGCCGCCGGAGAAAAGCACAACCGGGACCGGAAAAAACCTGCCCCTCCTGCCGGAATCAAAAGCGATTCAACACAAAGCCTGCGCCTTGAAGAGTCAGGCATTTTACAGCAGCAGGCACGAAAAGAAGCCCCCCTTCCCAGGGACTCAGCAAGTACTGAAGAAGTTACCGTTGCCCTTCAAAAACTCAGTGAAATGCTTGCTGCAAACCACTTCAGTTCAATAGAACAATGGAACAGGCTCAAAAAAATACTGCCCAGGCATAAATCCAGTACCCTGGAAAAACTCGATGATCATATTTCAAAATATGAATTCAAGGAAGCCTCAGAACTTCTCGCCAAGGTGTCATTGCAGCTACACAACAATACCAGTGGACATAAATCATGAATACACTTCAATCGGGAAACCGCACTCTGTTCTCTGCAGTATTTCTTACTGCACTTGCAATCTCACTCCTCTGTATTCCCGGCCTTTCAGCCACGGAATACCTCAGCTTCGAAGAGATTCAGCAGCTGTATCCCAAACAGACAAAAATCGGGAAATCATTTAAGAAAAGAGTGAACGGGAAAGGAGTTCCAATCTCTGCCGGAATCCAGAAACGTCCTGTCAAAATTGCCTTTATTTACCCGGGGAACCAGGTCTCCGACTACTGGAAACGGAGTGTTGTTTCGTTTTCAAAACGCATGGATGAGATAGGTGTCCATTACGAAATAATAGACTTTTT
>JAMOMO010000495.1 GCA_027067035.1 Desulfobulbaceae bacterium | reverse complement strand
ACAAGCTTCAGCATCCAGTCTTTGGGAATGTGGTGTATCCAGTTTCGAAATCTAAAGACACTCATGATCTGTTCATCCACTGTTTCCAGCCGGCAACCGTTCTTTCTTTTGGAAGAAAGATGGTTCGCAGGGTATTGGTAAGAGTCATTTCATCATGCATGGCCGTCAATGCTCCATGCTGAACAAGAGAGACCTCCTGAGTCTCTTCAGAGACAACGATAATCACGGCATCCGTCTCTTCCGACAAGCCGATTGCCGCCCGATGCCGCGTCCCGAAACGTTTGCTGATATAGGGGTTCTGTGACAGGGGCATGATGCAACCGGCGGTCTGCACCCGTCCCTTGTAAATAATCACACCACCATCATGTAATGGAGAAACCGGCATAAAAATGGAGATAAGCAGCTCTTTACTGAGATTGGCATTCAGTTTAAAGCCGGATTCAAGGAATTCACGCAGGCCGGTTTCCCGCTCAATGACAATAAGAGCACCGATACGGCGTTTGGACAGGTAAAAGACAGCCCGGATGATCTCATCAAGATCTTTTTCAGCCATATCAAGATTTTTCTGGAACGGCGACTTCCCCACCTGGGTAAGCGCACGACGGATATCCTGCTGAAATACGATAATAATAATAAGAAACAGAGAGCTGAGAAATGTCTTCAGGAGCCACTGCAGAGTAACGAGATCAAGGATAGAGGCCATGAAATAGACAATACCCACCACGATCAGCCCCAGTACCATCTGCACAGAACGGGTACCACGAATGATGGTAATCAGCTGGTAAATGATAAAGGCTACAATCAGGATATCAAGGACATCCTGCCAGCGAAGGATATTTAGACTCTCAAGCATTGTTTTACGTCACCTGAAACAGTGGCCGGGGAAACACCCTAGTCACATGGAATAAAAGATAATTTTCATTTCTCTCGATTCTTCACGTCAAATTGACAAGCGCAATTCCGACGCTCTGACTTCTTTAATCATACTACATAACTTTAAGAACTTTCTCCAATGAAAACGTTGCTTTTGGAACCGGCCCTGTTATTTTTCCTTTTTTGACCCATCCGGGGCAAGCTCACTGCGCACAAGATTGACGATCTCAGCCGCATCAGAACTCTTCAACACAACCACATCGGCACCTGCGGCCATGGCTTTCTCATGCACTTCCGGACGATCATCCGCAGTGAACAAAAAGAGTTTCACCCCCTGTCCCGCTTCGTTTTCACGAACAACTTCGCACACCTCAAGTCCTGAGATATCACCGAGATGATAGTCAATCACTGCAGCAGCGGGTTGTTCCCGAAATATCATATCACAGCCCTCACGGCCGGTTGATGAGGTAATAATATTAAAACCCGCCTTCTGAAAGAGGCGTGTATACAATCTCCTGATAACCGGATTATCATCCACAAGGACAATTTTCTGCGGTTGCTCGGGACTGGAAATCTCTTCAACGGCCGAGGTTGCAAGTGACAGTACCAGCAGCTTATCACCCAGCATCAGCTGTGTATCAGGTGTGGGTGCCAGGATGTCTTTCCCGTCACGCCGAATTCCCAGCACCTGTCCCTCAAGAAAAAGTGAGGCAGCCTGCACCGCATGTTCGGCCAGCCCCGACTCCTCATTCACGCTAACCCATTTTGACTGAGACCCGGGAAGGGCTGTTTCAGAAACAATGATTCCCGGATGTCTTTTTCGGGCACGGGCCATTATCTTGCCCGCCACACGCCTTCCGGCAGAGGCGTAGGGGGAAATGATGGAGTCCGCACCGGCGCGAAGAATCTTGGACTCGGCAGATGCTGATTCTGAGCGTGCCACAATATGAAGTGTCGGGTTCAACTCTCTGGCTGTGAGTACGGTAAAGAGGTTATCAGGGTCCGAGTTTAGCAGTGCCAGCAGGGATCCGGCGGTTTTGATGCCCGCTGATGTCAGTGTTTTTTCGCAGGTTGCGTCTCCTGTCAGGTACAAAAAGCCCTGCTCCTGCAGGAGAGCACACTGTTCTTTGGAGCTTTCCAGAACCACAAAATCTTTTCCTGCCTCAGCAAGGTGTGCAGCTGCCGCACCTCCCACCCGGCCATGGCCACAAATAATCGTGTGATTTTCAAGGCGGCTGATTTTCTTTTCCATGATCCGTTTTCCCCGTGCAGGACTTGAAGCCCGTTCTAACATTGATTCGGTAAAGGAGTGCGCCGCAAAGGCAAGACTGCCCACCCCAAACAACAGCAGGAACATTGTGAAAACCCTTCCTGCTTCTGACAGAGTATGGATTTCGCCATATCCCACCGTGGTAATTGTTATGACCGCCATATAGATGGCTTCCAACGGTGTGTAGTGTTCTATGACCACATATCCGGCCGTCCCCACAAAAAGAAAAAACAGGGTCAGACAGAGGGACAGGATGATCTTGCGGCGGCTATCCATATTTTTTTTATCTGCTCTTTAATTTTTGTGTTTTTGTTTTCGATGTTAAGTATAATAGCTGCATTGTCAGCAAACGTCCGCAGGACAGAACCGTACAGGAGAGTAATAAAGACGGACCGCACCTTACATGAAAACAGATAAAATCGACATACCATACTGTCCATAACCGGTTTTTCATCACGGCCCCGGGGCATAGTTGTACAGGAGACTTCCATGCAGCTGTCCCGGAATGACACAATCACTCTACCTCATTAACTCTATTGCAGAATCCACATCAGATGCAAGTAAAAGCGCCTTCACATTCCATCTATTTCCATGTCTGATCGATACGGCTCCATAGCAATTGAACCGGACAGCCCGGCCGCTCCTTCCCGAGATACCAGCAAGCCTGCCCCACATCGCCCGAAACAAAAAAAACAAACGTCCAAAAGCAACAGTAAGCCACTCTTTATTTCGCTTATTATCTTTTTTCTCGTCAGCACCTACTTTCTCGTGGCAATCTACCTGATTCCGCTGGCGATTCAAAAATACCTGCCGCAGTATGTACGCAATCAGACCGGTATTGAGCTGAGTATCAACAGTGTGGAACTCAACCCCTTCAACTTCCAGCTCACTTTCGAAAAAATCAATGCAGACACCCCGCTCTCATCGACTCCGGGGTCCCTGTTACAAATCAATTCCCTCTTTATTGATCTTGATTTCACCTCCCTTATTCGCAACTCCTTAACCTGTGATACGCTGGTAATTGATGCCCTGGAGCTCAACCTGATCCGCTATAAGGACAAAAGCTACAATCTGCCCATCCTGTCATTCTTCTCAGGTACCAGACAACATGGACAGATCATCGACTTTGCCAGCCTGCCGTTTCTCTTCTCACTCAACAATATTGCAATCAATAATTCAGAGATATTCTTCGAAGACCAGGTAACAAACAAGACCCATGAAATTGAAGAGCTGCAACTTGCCATCCCCACACTTTCCAACTTTTCTTTTCAGTCAAAAAACTATATCACCCCTCACTTTTCAGCAGTAATCAACGGCAGCCCCATCCAACTCAGCGGTGAGGCCGTACAGCTTGACAACAATCAGGGCTTTCAGACAAAGCTCTCCTGTTCAATCCAGTCTCTCAATCTGGTTCCCTATTTTTCATATCTGCCTGCCGCATTTCCCCTCACCATGACCCGTGGCCAGGCGGATACCAGCCTTGAAATCAGCTTTGCACCCAACAAGGAACAGGGCGACCGTTTACGCATAGATATCAAAATGAATGCCACCGACCTTGAGTTCGGCGGAAAGAGTGAAACCCTGCAGATTTCTGTCCCCTCACTCTCACTTGACGCCGTCATCACCCCCATGGAAAAACGGTTTCACATAAAAGATATCATCACCAAAAAGATGCAGATCAGCTCCACCAGAGAACTCAGCGCATCGGCACTGCACACGGTCTTCTTCCCCGGCAGAGACACCGGCAAGAACAATGGCACCGGGAAACCGCTTGCCATAAGCATTGACCGTTTCCTCACCGACCAGGGAACGGTTATCTTCCATTCAACAAACAGCTCCGGCAAAGATATACGCTCACAGTGGAATGATCTCCAGATTTCCATCAAAGATTTCAACCCTGAGAACAGTTCCGGGACCATCCATATCAGTGGTGATCATGGTGGTGACAGGGGCTCCTTTTCCTGGCAGGGAGATGTCGGTAAATCCGGTGAAATCCGGGGTAAACTCCTCCTCAATGACTTCTCTGCAGCCACCTTTGTCCGCCAACTCTCCCCTGATACCAGCGACACCATCACAGGGCTTGCAGATTTCTCAGGGGACCTCTCTTTCCATTCAACAAAACACAATCAGCTTTCATACTCATTTGACGGGGCCGTCCTCCAGTTCCAGCATCTTCAAATCAGCCAGAAAAAGAGGACCTGGTTCAGAGCCGATTCGGTCCGTTTCAACAGGATCAGCAGTTCAGATAACATCCTGAATCTTGGTGATATTTTCCTTAAAGGAGCAGAACTGAGCCTGGACAGTACCACCCTGCCGCCACTCTTCAACAGACTCCTCACAGAAAAAGGCCACCCCCTTATCAGAGGTATAGACTATTCCGGAACGGTCCAGATCAGAAGTGGCACAACACAGGAAAAGCCCCTGCAGATACGTACTGTTCTTTTCCAGGCAAACAGGCTCAACAGCCGTGCCACCACAGAAAATTTTGTCTTCTCCGGAGTCCTGCCCGAAAAAGGCATAGTCAAGGCCAGGGGAATTTTGAACCTCTCCCCCACCCGTATCCAGGCCAAGATCGCCTTCTCCGATGTTACAACAAAGGCTCTGACACCATTTATCAGTGACTGGCCACTGCTTGCCCGAAGTGACACCACACTCCATGGCAAAGGTGTCTACAGGTTCCCGGAGCCATCATTCCAGGGGGATCTGAGACTCTCACAGACCACCTTGAAAGACAGCAGCAACACCACTTTACTGAGCTGGAAAACAGCTGAGCTCAACACGGTAACCTGCCATTTCAACCCGCTCTCCCTGCAGGCGGATTCACTCCTCATCGACTCCCCGCAGCTGCAGTGGATACGCACCGAGCGTTCTCCTTTTCAGGACATCCAACGGGGCATCCGCTCCCTGTTTCAAAAAAGCTCTTCCGAACCAGACAATCTGTTCCCGGTTGAAA
>JAMOMO010000494.1 GCA_027067035.1 Desulfobulbaceae bacterium | reverse complement strand
CTGGAAAACCGTCAGGGCCTGGCCATGGAGGAAGAGAGCAGTGTGGCTGGTGAATATCTTGCAACCTTCATTGAGCTGCGCAACAGAGACCTCCGCCTGCTCCAGGCCAATCCCCTCTTTGCCCGTTCCCTGATCACCGACTTTGACTACAGCGATGTGGATTCACTCCTGAAACAGCTCATATCCGACAGGGACAACCCCTTTTCGTTTTACATGCTGACCAAGGCGGACGGTACCTGTGTCGGTGCAAGTATGCCGGAACTGATCGGGAAAAAGAATGCCAAAAAGAAATGGCACATCGAAACCCTGCAGCAGGGGAAATATGTCTCAAACTGGAACAAGCGCCCTGACACAGCCCTGCTGTCCAATCCGCCGTTCCAGAGAGATGACCGATACACCATGGTTTTTTCCTCAGCCGTGCGTGACGACCAGAATAATATAATCGGAACCATCAATGCCAGGGTGAAATGGCAACTTGTTCAGGAATGGCTCAATCACCAGATTCAGAACTTCAGAAACTCCGGCTGGAAGAGTAAAAGTCTCACGGTCACCCTCGACGACGGGACCATTATCGCCCACAATGACGGCAGTGCGGTTTATGAAAAAAACATCAACGATTACTTCAAAGATGAAGCCAGCAGACAGGCCTTCAATTCTCAGGAAAAAGGGATATTCACCGACTCCGGTGCAGACAAATCGACCATTTGGGCCTTTGCCACGGTGAACATCGGAGAGGCCAGGTGGAAAATCCTTACCAGTGTTGACAAAAAAGAGTTCTACCAGATCCAGAATGATTTCATTAAAACCTTTGCAGTTGCACTTCTTATCTGTCTGGCACTTGCTGTTTTCATCGGAGTTTTTGCCGGAAAGGTCTTGGTACACCCCTTAAATCGTGCAGTCAAGGTACTCCAGGATATTGCTGCCGGTGACGGGGACCTCTCTGCCAGACTCCCGGCCAGAACTGATGGAAAACAGGGAGATGAGATCAACCAGCTCTCCATTGCCTTCAACACCTTTGTTGAAAAACTGCAGTCCATATTCAAAAAGATTGCCGGCAATGTTGAAATCCTCAACAACTCTTCCAACGATCTAACGGGTATTGCCAATGGTTTCACGGAAAAAGCCGACCAGGCATCTGACAAATCCAACACAGTGGCTGGTGCGGCAGACGAATTAAGCAACAATATGAACAGTATTGCTGCTGCAGTTGAAGAGGCATCCATCAATATCAGCCAGGTTGCCAACGCCTCAGAAGAGGTAAGTTCCACCTTCGGTGACATCTCCGTTCAGACACAGGACGCACGAACTGTCACTGACGAAGCCGTTCAGCAGGCACGGGAAGCCACTGAAAAAGTGGCCCAGCTCGGAGAATCAGCCGGACAGGTTGGAAAGGTTGTGGAAACAATTACTGAGATATCAGAACAGACCAATCTCCTGGCCCTTAACGCAACAATCGAGGCAGCACGAGCCGGTGATGCCGGAAAAGGCTTTGCAGTTGTTGCCAATGAGATAAAAGAGCTTGCCACCCAGACATTTTCGGCAACCACGGAAATAAAGGCAAAGATATCTGATATTCTCTCCTCCGTCGATGGAACAGTTACGGTAATTGATCAGATCAGCACCGTTATCGACAAGGTTAATGAAATTGTCTCAGCCATCACCTCATCCATTGAGCAACAGTCTGAAACCACCATTGAGATTGCCAGCAATGTCAGCCAGGCCTCTGAGGGCATTCAGGAGATAACAGAAAATGTCGCCCAGAGTTCAGCAGTTGCAGAACAGGTGGCAGTGGATATTGCCGGAGTCAACCAATCCGCTGAGGATATCAGCATGACCAGCGGAGAGTTGAAGCAGAATGCAAAAGAACTGGTTGCCCTGGCCTCTGAAATCAAAGGGCTGGTAAACAACTTCAAGCTCTAGGCTGATATCCTTGACAAAAACGGGCAGCCAGGCGTCACAAATTCATGTGAGATGATTTTGACACAAAAGGATAAAGCCCCCCGACAGCTCCGAGCCGGGGGCTTTATCCTTTTTCATTTTTCCACTGCTGTATTGCTCTTCTGCATCAGCATTTCTGATATATCGCACAGCCGGAGCGGGTGAATTCATCCGCCTTTTCCTTCATTCCGGCTTCCACCCCATTGCTTTTTTCTTCGTCCAGAGCCTTTGCATAGGCCCGCACCTCATGGGATATCTTCATGGAACAGAACTTTGGACCGCACATGGAACAGAAATGAGCCACTTTGGCATTGGAATGGGGCAGGGTTTTATCATGAAACTCCACCGCCTTTTCCGGGTCCAGTGAGAGATTGAAGTGATCCTGCCAGCGAAACTCAAAACGTGCGCGTGACAGAGCGTTGTCACGATACTGGGCACCAGGATGTCCCTTGGCAAGGTCTGCTGCGTGGGCGGCAAGCTTATAGGTGACCACCCCTTCACGGACATCCTCACGGTCCGGAAGGCCAAGGTGCTCTTTGGGAGTAACATAGCAGAGCATGGCCGTGCCGTACCAGCCTATCATGGCAGCCCCGATGGCGCTGGTGATGTGGTCATAGCCGGGAGCGATATCAGTCACCAGTGGTCCCAGAGTGTAAAACGGCGCCTCACCACAGGCCGCAAGCTGACGATCCATGTTTTCCTTGATCATGTGCATGGGGACATGACCCGGCCCTTCGATAAAGGTGGGGACATCATGCCTCCAGGCAATTCTGGTGAGTTCACCCAGTGTCTCAAGCTCTGCAAACTGTGCTGCATCATTGGCGTCCTGCAGACAGCCAGGCCGCAATCCGTCACCCAGCGAAAACCCCACATCATACTGTTTCAGCAGTTCACAGGTCTCCTCAAAGTGTGTGTATAAGAAGCTCTCCTCATGGTGGGCAAGACACCATTTTGCCATAATACTTCCGCCACGGCTGACAATTCCGGTGGTTCGTTTTGCCGTCATGGGCACATGATGGAGACGAAGTCCGGCATGTATTGTGAAATAACTCACGCCCTGCTCGCACTGCTCAACCAGGGTATCCCGAAAAATTTCCCAGTTCAGCTCTTCTGCCCTGCCATCCACCTTTTCCAGGGCCTGATAGATTGGAACCGTGCCGATGGGAACCGGAGAGTTCCGCAGTATCCACTCTCTGGTCTCATGGATATTCTTCCCGGTTGAGAGATCCATCACCGTATCCGCTCCCCAGCGGGTGGCCCAGACCATCTTTTCCACCTCCTCTTCAATGGAGGAGCTGATGGAAGAGTTTCCAATGTTGGCATTGATCTTCACCAGAAAATTTCGGCCTATGATCATGGGCTCACATTCAGGATGATTGATGTTGCACGGCAGCACAGCCCGACCGCAGGCAATCTCATCACGGACAAACTCTGGGGTGATATGACCCTGCGGGGTATTGGCGCCAAAGCTGTGACCCGGATGCTGGGACAGCTCCTCCTGCAGCTCATCCATACGCTGATTCTCACGAATGGCCACATATTCCATTTCAGGGGTTATTATACCCTGCCGGGCATAGTAGAGCTGGGAGACATTTTTGCCGGATTTAGCCCGGAGCGGTTTCTTCACCTCATGGAAACGAAGATGATCAAGATCCGAGTTATAGAGCCGATCCCTGCCAAAGGCGGATGTGAGTTCGTCAAGCTGCTCCACGTCCCCACGCTCCAGTATCCACTTCTCCCGCAGGCGCGGCAGGCCCCTGCGCACATCAAGTTTCATATCAGGATCTGAATAGGGTCCACTGGTATCGTAAACCGTGACCACAGAACCAGTAGCTCCAGGACCTTTTATGGCCGCATCATCCACTCTGATCTCCCGCATGGCAACCCGTATGTCATGCAGCTTCCCCGGCACATAGATCTTTTTTGAGCCTGCAAAGGGCTTACGGGTGATACTTGCTAATCCGGGAATCTTCTCTTTCGGGTCCATATCTTTCCTCTTCTGTTATTGTGTTTTGAAACTGAAAAATGCGGAGAACCAGACTCCTGCGTCACAGGCCGCAATACTTCCAGTTTCAGATATTCTGTTGATTACAAAAAGGGAAAGGGGTGCCGGACAGGCACATTGCTCTCCGGAAGATCAACGATGCGACCTCCGGCTACTTTCCCTACGACCTCATTACAGGTATCAGGTTCAAGGAGTCTGATCTCAGCCGCAGAGCGGCACCCCCAAGTGTTATTTCTACTCGTTTACTTTTGTTTTCGGCTTCTGGCAGGAACTCAGACCTTCCACCAGTTGTAAAAATGATGCACAGGACCGTGACCGGCTCCTGTTTTCAACTCCGCACCTCCCTGCAACGCCCCGTCAATATAAACCTTGGCGTCCTCCACGGCGCCTGCAAGAGCAGCTCCTCTGGCAAGCCCTGCTGCAATAGCCGCTGAGATAGTACAGCCTGTTCCATGGGTATTGGGCGTATTGACACGGGGACTCTCCAGTTCCAGAAAACTGTCACCTGTTCCCTCATAAAAGAGATCCACACTGCTGTCACCTCCCAGAGCACCTCCTTTAAGGAAAACAGACTCACAGCCCAGAGCAGCCAGATCGCGGCAGGCCTCAGCCATCTGACTGCGCTCCTGAATGTTCCTGTCAAGCAGAATGGAGGCCTCTGCAAGGTTTGGAGTAATCAGTGTTGCCATGGGAAAAAGCTGCTCCTTCAGGGCGGTGACCGCATCATCCTGAAGGAGTTTATCACCATTTCTGGTCACCATAACAGGATCAAGAACGACACTGTCACAGGCATGTTTCTTCAGCCCGGACGCCACCGTTCTGATCACTTCAGGAGAGTGAAGCATTCCTATTTTCACCACATCTGCACCGATATCGGTGAGCACGGCGTCCATCTGCAGGGCAATAAATTCCGGAGGAACCGCCTGAATCCCTGTGACTCCGACACTGTTCTGGGCGGTGAGTGCCGTAATCACCGTCATACCGTAACAGCCGAGGGCTGAAAAGGTCTTCAGATCCGCCTGAATCCCTGCGCCACCACCACTGTCAGAACCTGCTATGCTCAGTGCCCTGTAATAGTTTTTCATTATCGCCTCTCTCCTGCTACTTACCAGTGATGGATCAGCTCAGCGGCCTGTACCGGTGTATCAATGAGGC
>JAMOMO010000493.1 GCA_027067035.1 Desulfobulbaceae bacterium | reverse complement strand
CCTGCTGACATTGACAAGCTCGGTGGATATCTTTTTCCCTTCAAGATCTTCAATGCAGGTAATGTCGGAATCACCTTTCACCGCAACAATCCAGCGGGTGGGTTTTCTGCTGACCTTTGAATAGACAAGTTCGGTGACAAGAACAGCATCTGATTCATTTTCCATTGTCCAGTCTTTGCCGGTGATACCGGCATCAAGCATACCTGATTCCACATAACGGGACATCTCCTGGGGCCTGCAGATTGAACAGGCCAGCTCAGGATCATCAATTTCCGGGAAATAATTCCGGGATTTCGGCTTTATCAGCCATCCGGCCTTTTCAAAAAGACCTATTGTCGCTTTTTCAAGACTTCCCTTTGGCAATCCTAGTTTCAGCTGATTCATACTTTTCTCCTGATATATCTTCTGTCTGCCTCAGACATTTTCTTTTTTTCCATATACAGCTGAAGGGTCAAAAACCTTTTCTCCAACTATTTTCAACTCATCCCCGGTGACCTGGCGGAAAAAACAGGAACCGTAGCCCTTATGACATGCGGCACCGCCAAGCTGTTCAACCTTGAAAACAACAGTATCCTGATCACAATCAACCAGGATCTCACGAACGAGCTGCACATGACCTGATGTCTCCCCTTTCAGCCACAGTTCCTGCCGGGATCTGCTCCAGTAATGGGCCTTCCCGGTGGCAAGGGTTTTATCCCACGACTCCCTGTTTATATAGGCAAGCATCAAAACATCTCCACTTGCGGCGTCCTGCACGATAGCCGGTATCAAACCATTTGTATCTTTCTTGAAATCAAGCTCTATCATATTCTTTACTCTGATTGCTTTTTTTGGGCTTCACGGGCCATTTCCCGTTTTCTCTCTTTTTCCACAAAACAGATCATACAGGATGTCCTTGTCTGGCAATAGTCATTGGGATGACGACATTCCGCCTCTTCCGACTCCATGGATTCTTTGAATTTTTCACAGATTAGTTTCACTTTTAAGCTCCTCTGGCGAACACACGGGAAAGCTCCTGACACTGATCGCACTCAAAACAGTAGAAAACCCCGGCAATGTATGACCGTATCGATATTTTGTCAAGAAACAGCTTTACAGGAAGGTACAGAAAACAAGGCATAAATACAACATTGAAATCGGTACAAAGCATTGCCAAAGAGCATATCATGGTTTAGATTATCTGACCTGTAATACACTTACTGATCAAAACATCTCATTCCACCAACATAGCAGGAGCATAAGTTCTTCAAATGAAACAGGTACAAAAAAATGATATTGTCACAGTGACCCTGGTTGGCACCCTTGACAACGAAACCGTTTTCGAAACCATCGACGAATCAGATCCCCTTGTTATCACACTGGGGGAAAAAGGTGTTCCCAAACCCATTCAGAGACTGCTCATCGGTATGCAGCCCGGAGAAATGCGAAAGATTCGCCTTGAACCGGAAGAGGGAGAGTTTGGAATCAGGAGAAGCGACCTGCTCCAGGAAATTCCAAAAGATAAATTCAGCTCAAAGATTGAACCCAAGGTGGGCCTGGTGCTTTCCATGAATGTGGAAACAAACGGTATCACCCATCAGGTTCCCGCCACCATTGTTGAGTTAAAGGAGGAAAGTATTATCATAGATTATAATCATCCCCTTGCCGGTCATCCCCTCAACTACGAAATAACCGTGCTTGATATCAAAGACAAAGACTGAATCCGTGGCAGGATTCCACTCCGGCACAGCGTCATTTAAAGGGCTGATCCCCGGCCTGTATTCTTTGGCCTGCCTGACAGAAGAGCTCTGTTATCGGCAGTCCTGCCGGGACAGCCCCTCACCTGCTGATCCGCACTTTTCCGGCTAAACACCAGGTCCCTTCCAAAAGCCGTGCGCCTTCTCCGGACATCTTTTCTCATTCACTGACAGGTCTTTTCACCTTCCTGCAGTGAATGAGACGCCGGTCGCGCTTTCCCATATTATATCCATTGTTTCCCAGATGTTTTTTTTTGAAAATTCCCTGTACATTCAATAAACCGTATGTATAGAATGAATTAATTAATACGCTTTTTTCAGTGTTCGTAGAAAGAAAGAGGATTCACTCCTCAACAACTTCCCAATATTTTTTTTGGAAGGAGCCGTTATGCAAATAGAAGATGATGAGATACTCCAGGGTTTTATTGAAGAATCACTTGAACATCTCGCCGATATAGAAAATGACCTCCTCGCCATTGAGGAAAATGGCGCCGATATAGATGAGGACCTGGTCAATAAAGTTTTTCGGGCAGCTCACTCCATTAAAGGTGGTGCTGGTTTCATGGGGCTGACAGTAATTCAGGACCTGTCCCATGTCATGGAGAACGTTCTTGGACTTATCCGAAGCGGGAAGCTTGTTCCGACCCCTGAAATTATAAATGTTCTTCTTCAGGCATCGGACAAACTGAACACCATGATAGAAGATGTCAATAACTCCAACGAGTATGATATTGAAGAACACCTCATACCGCTGAATGCCATCTATAATGGTGATCTGCCTCAGTCAGACGCCCCTGCTCCTGCAG
>JAMOMO010000492.1 GCA_027067035.1 Desulfobulbaceae bacterium | reverse complement strand
AAGAACCTGCTGCAGAGGCGGAAGCGGAAGTTGTGGACGCGCCGGAACAGGCTGAGCCGGAAGAAACAGAACCGGCCCACGAGCCTGTAGCCGCTCCGGAAGCAGAGCCTGCTGAACCGGTTCAGGCCGCTGAACCTGAAGTCAAGGCTCCGACACCGGCTCCTGCCGCTGCAGCTGCACCGGCACCAAAGCCAAGCCCGACACCAAAGCCTGCCGCACCTTCCACACCCAAAAAGTCTGCAGCAAAAGTCAAGGTGGATACCAGTATCAGGGTACACGTCAGTCTTCTTGACTCTCTTATGACCCTTGCAGGTGAACTGGTGTTGAGTCGAAACCAGTTACTCCAGACAATCTCATCCGGGGATACCATAAACGCAGAAAGTGTCGGGCAGCGCATTGATCTTATCACCTCCGAGCTTCAGGAGGCGATCATGCTTACCCGGATGCAGCCCATCGGCAATGTCTTCGGTAAATTCCCGCGCGTGGTCAGAGATCTCTCCAGTAAACTCAACAAGAATATCGATCTGACCATTGTTGGTAAAGATGTTGAACTCGACAAGACCATTATTGAATCGATCAACGATCCCCTCACCCATCTTGTAAGAAACTCGGTAGACCACGGCATTGAACTGCCTGAGGAACGTACCAGGGTTGGCAAATCCCCAAAAGGTCTCGTCATCCTGAAGGCCTATCATGCCGCCGGTCAGGTTGTTATTGAGATCAGCGATGATGGTAAGGGACTTGATGGAGAGGTCCTGGCCGAGGCTGCAATTAACAAGGGACTCATCACTCCTGAACAGGCCCAGCTCATGTCTGAAAAGGAAAAGGTGAACCTTATCCTTCTGCCCGGTTTTTCAACAGCCAAAGAAGTGACCGATGTCTCTGGTCGTGGCGTTGGAATGGACGTTGTTAAAACCAACCTTGACCAGCTCGGCGGCCAGGTTGACATCATTTCTGAAGTCGGACAGGGAACAACCATTTCCATTAAACTGCCATTGACCCTGGCAATCATTCCCTGCCAGATAATCATGACCGGTGGTGAAAGATACGCAATTCCCCAGGTAAACCTTGAGGAACTGCTCCGTATTCCTGCCAATCAGGTCAAAAACCGTATTGAACGTGTCGGTAACGCCGAAGTCGTTCGGCTTCGCGGTAATCTGCTCCCCCTTATTCGTCTCGCCGATGTCTTAAACATTGACAGAACCTATTATGATCTCAATGACGAAGACTTCAAAAAAGACCGCAGAAAACGTATATCCGACCGTCGTGGAAAGGAGACTCCCCTTGATGCCGAAGAGGCAGCCCGTCTTCAGGAAAAAGAAGATGCCATTGAGGCAGAACGCAAGCTTGATGATCGCAGACACACTCCCTCCAGTGCCCTGAATATAGTTGTTGTGTCCAACGGATCCATGAAATATGGACTCATCGTGGACAAACTTCAGGACTCTGAAGAGATCGTCATCAAACCCCTTGGAAAACATCTCCAGGGCTGCAAAGGCTATGCCGGAGCCACCATCATGGGTGACGGCCGCATCGCGCTCATCCTTGATGTAACGAATCTGGCCATTATGGCAGATCTCACCTCCATGGACGGATCCGACAGGGCAAGTGAAGTTGCCCTTGCCGCAGAAGAACTTGTGAAGGCCCAGAAAGACAAACAGGCTCTGCTCACCTTCAGAAGCTCCGAAGAAGAACAGTTTGCCGTACCGCTCAATCAGGTGGAACGAATTGAAAAGATCAAACGTTCCGACATTGAGGAGCTCGGCGGCAAACGTGTCATGCAGTATCGGGGTGGCAGCCTGTCGCTCATTGCCGTGGAAGATGTTGCAATGGTACAGCCCCTTGCAGATCACGACGACCTTCTGGTCATTGTCTTCAACATCGCCAATCAGATCGTCGGACTCCTGGCAATAGGACCCATCGATGCCATTGAGATTTCTGTGTCCATTGATGATGTTACCTTAAAACAGCCGGGTGTCATGGGATCCACCATCATTGACGGCCAGACCACAATGCTCATTGATATTTATGAGATTGTAGGAGTTCTCTTCCCCGAATGGTTTGAAGATCAGGAAGTTTTTGAGGTTGAAGAGGAGGGCCGGGTCCCCACCATCCTCATAGCAGAAGATTCCAATTTTTTCAGAAACCAGGTCAAGAACTACATGACGGAATCCGGCTACGAGGTCATTGAAGGTGAAGATGGTGCCATTGCCTGGGAACTTCTCCAGGAACATGGCGACGAAATCACCATAGTGGTAACCGACATTGAGATGCCCAACATGGATGGCTTCGAGCTCACCGAGACAATTCGGAAAGACTCCCGTTTTGCCAATATCCCAGTCATTGCCCTCACCACCCTTGCAGGTGAAGAAGATGTGGCAAAGGGAAAAGCAGTCGGTGTAAACGAATACCATATCAAACTCGACAAAGAAAAACTCATGGCTTCTGTTCACCACTATGTGAAACAGGTACACTGAAATCATTTTCCCCTTCTCCAATATCCAGATAGGAACAAGGCATGAATGCAAAAAATGTATCCATTAAGTGGAAGC
>JAMOMO010000491.1 GCA_027067035.1 Desulfobulbaceae bacterium | reverse complement strand
GTGTCCTGATGGCCTCTTTTTTTGCAGTGATGTCTGTGAACAGCGCAAACTGCACCACTGCCTTGTGCAGGGTCTCTTCCGGGGAACTGCACTTGAAATAGATGCCGCCCTGCAGGTAGTCGTTGAAAAAACGGAGACCGAGTTCAAAGGTGATGGCCGCTACGCCATCATAGATAAGCCCTTTTTCAACGGGGCTGAGAAGGTGTCCTGCCTCTCTGAAATAGCCCTGCAGGGCAGCTTTACAGCGATCAAGGTCAAATCGTGCCTGTTCCGGTCTTCCACTCTCACCGCCTCTGTTGCAGACCGACCGCAAACAGTCGCCAATGTCATGGAGCCGGAGACCGGGTCCGACGGTGTCGAGATCAATGATGCTGAGTGCAAGCCGGCTGGTCCTGTCAAAGAGCACATTGCCGATTTTGGGATCACCGTGGACAACGGATAATGCTGTGGCTCCGGCATCCCGGGCCCGTTCCAGGCTGAGTGCGGTGTCCTGCCCCTGGGCAATGACTGACCTGCACCACTGCACCGTACTGGAGCTGTCCAGAGCTGCCCTCTCTGCAAGTTGCTGATATTCTTTTATGTAACAGGAGAGGACGTGAAAACCCGGCAGGGGGGGGTGCATCTTCTCAATGGCAAGGTCTGTCACCCTTCTGTGGAAGCGGCCAAGGGCCCATCCGGTCTCTTCCGCGTGTTTCAAAGTTGTTGCACGGGACAGGCTTATGCTGTCGGAAATATAAGACAGTGCCCGCCATAACCTGCCGTTGTCGTCAACAATGGATGTAGCGCCGTCAGTTGCCGGAACAAGAACAGCATCCTCCCATCTCCTGTCACAGCATACTTTTTGTGAGCGCAGGTGTCGGCTGAGCTGTTCAAGGTTGCTGATGAGGAGTTGCGGTTTTACAAAGACCGAGGCGCTGATCCGCTGCAGGATAATCCGCCGTCCCCTGTGACTGAGCAGGAAGGTGTCGTTGATATTGCCCTGGCCCGGTATGGTTGTTTTCACCTCTTCCGTGCCGGGAAAGAAGCGCCGGACAATTTTTTCGGGTGGAAGGTTCATTTTCATGGAGACGGGTCACTTTCGGCAGCTTGCCTGTAATGGGAGCTTTTCCGGAGAAATGGACGTTCGATAAAGTGATAAGATCCCCCTGACACAAGAAGAATGGTGATGATCAGGAAAAGAAATGTTGTCCATGGGTGGCCGCTGAAGAGGCCGAATGCAGTGAATACCTGGATGAGGGGGAAGTGATAGATATAGACGCCGTATGAGATGTCACCGAATTTTCCCCAGTTTCCAAGAAACGGAAAGCAGAGTGCAAAGGAGATCACAGCCAGACCCAGTGCCAGGGGGTAGAGGGCAGGTACAATGGTGTAGCCCTTCAGGGCAAGAAAGAGAAAGGCGGGCAGTGCCAGAATCCAGTAATGTTTTTTTAAAAAGGAGAAGTAGAGATAGAGTGCCCCGCCGCTCAGAAAAAAGGCCAGTTGACCCGGCAGCTGTTTCTCAAATTTGAGATAGATGGGGAGCCCGCTCTGCTGGTAGAGATGAGTGCAGTATGTGGAATAGGCAATGGATGCACTGTAGAGGAGTGCCAGAACCAGCCATTTTTTTCTGTTTTTCATAAGAAAGAAAATAAGGGGTACCGAAAGGTAGAACATCACCTCAATCTTGATGGTCCAGAGTGGGGCGTTGATGACCTGGAGAGGGTTCTGGCTGAAGACCCCGGGAAGGTGCGGCTGCAGGAAGTTGAGGAAGGCCAGGTTGGAGAAGAGGTAACGGAACCAGACAGGAGAAAATATCAGATCCGAATCGGGACTGAGCAGCAGCGGCAGCAGAAAGGCTGCCAGCAGGACAACAGTTACATAGGCAGGATAGATGCGCCGCAGCCGTTTGTTGAAGTAGGAGAGGATACCTGATGAGCGCTGATAGCTCCTGAAAATAAGAAAGCCGCTGACCACAAAGAAACAGTCCACAGCCACACCGGAGTAGAAGTAGTGCTCCAGCGGACGAAAGGCGGGCGTGGCACTCACCTCTCCGAGGTGGGCAAGGCAGACGCTGAAGGCCAGAATCAGGCGAAGCAGGTCGAAGTTATTTGTATGAGGAATATCTGCCACAGGGCTTTCCGGCTATGCACTTGGTTGGATGCTACAGATCCGGCGTACCGGATGGCTTTTGTCTATCCGGAAAATAATACTCTATTTTTCTCTGTTTTGCTCTTCGAACCGCTCTGCTGCAGCCCGTTTTTTTTACTGTCACAGGTGTGGTGAGCTGTCTAACTTATCGGCTTCCCTGGAGTTTGAACAAAAATCTCAGCGCTTTTTTTATGCCTGGTGAAAAGATTTTTGGTGAGACAAAGGAACCAGCCACCCGTTTGCTGATCTCTGTGAGGGTGGGATAGGGATGAATGGTTCCGGCAAGGGAGGAGAGCTTCATGCCGCCGTTCAGGACTGCTATCCATTCTCCAATGAGATCACCTGCCCGGGGACCGAGGATCTGTATGCCGATGGGGCGCTCTTTTTTATCGAGAAGAAGTTTCAGTGTACCACGCTCTTCCCCTTCGGCAAGAGCCCGATCATTTTCCCGGAATGACTCTGTCCATACATCGTAGTCAATCCCGGCCTGGCGGGCCTGTTTTTCATTCATACCGATGGAGGAGAGCTCGGGTTCTGTGTAGGTGCACCAGGGCATCCAGCGGGTATTTACCTTTCGCGGCAGGTGAAATATGGCATTGGAAACCACGATTCCCGCCTCATAGCCGGCGGCATGGGTGAACTGAAAACTGCCGTTGATATCACCTGGCGCATAGATATGTTTCTGTGAGCTGCGCATACGATTATCAACCACAATGCCCTTTGGCGTATAGTCAAGATCGATGGTATCCAGACCGAGACCTTCCACGTTGGGGCGTCTTCCCTGGGCCAGGAGCAGAGTCTCTGCGCTGAGCCGGACGCTCCTGTCACCCTGGCTGATGCTGATATGTTTACCGTGACTGTCTTCCGATGCTGCAGTTACCGTGGCATTGAGGAAGAACCTGACCCCTTCCTCCTCCAGCGCGGCCATCACCTCGTCGGCCATATCCTGATCCTCTTTGCTGAGAATCTGGGCGGAGCGCTGGATGACGCTGACCTCTGTTCCAAGGCGGGAAAAGGCCTGGGCCATTTCAATGGCGATGGGTCCGGCACCGAGCACAATCATGGACTGTGGAAGCTTTTCCAGGGAAAAGATTTCTTTGCTGGTGATGTAGCGTATGTCTTTTAGAGCATCGACACGAGGGGCGGCAGGGGATGAACCGGTGGCGATGACCCATGATTTTGCTGAGATACGTCTGCCGTTAAGGTCCACAACGTGCTCGTCGCAAAAACAGGGGCTGCCGAACTCCACTTCAACACCGAGCCCGTTAAAGCGCTCCACAGAGTCGTGTACCTGGATGACATCAATGACAGACTGAATACGCCGGGCAACCAGACCGAAATCAACCGGAGGCGGTGAAATCTCGGGGAGGCCGAAACGTCTGCCCTGCTGCATGTCATGATACACCTTTGCCGAATGGATCAGGGTCTTGGAGGGGACACAGCCGAAGTGGAGGCAGTCACCGCCAAGGCTCGGTTCTTTTTCAATGAGCAGTGTCTTTGCCCCGAGCTGAGCGGCTCCCGAGGAGACCGTGAGTCCGGCTGCACCACCACCGATAACGGCGATGTCATAGTCGAATGCAGTCATGTTTCACTCCTCCTCGGGCGCATTTTCCCGATGATTTTCTTGGCGGCAATGGGGAAGATTCCCAGGAGTACAAAAGAGACGAGCAGGCCGGGGGAGAGAATACCGGAGAGTGAATCGATTTTTCCCAGTTCTTTTCCCGCATTGACATAGACAATGGTTGCCGGAAGCATTCCAAGCTGTGATACCCAGTAAAAGGTTTTCAGCCGGATACTGGTGAGACCCATGACCAGATTGATGATGAAAAAGGGAAATACCGGAACCAGGCGCAGGGTGAAGAGATAAAAACCGCCCTCTTCCTCCATGCCTTTATTGATCTTCTGCAGTTTGTCCCCGAATTTTTCCTGCACCCAGTCGCGCAGGAGATAGCGTGACACTGCGCAGGCAAGGGTTGCCCCGATGCTTGATGAAAAGGAGATAATGATGCTGCCGCTGACCAGGCCGAACATGGCTCCACCGGCCAGGGTGAGGATTGCGGCTCCCGGCAGCGACAGGGCCGTTGCCGTGATGTAGATGAGCATATAGGAGACAATGGTGAGGGCACGGTGTTCACTGTAAAATGCTGCAAAGACCGCCTGTGACTCTTTGATGTAGCCAAGGTTCAGGTACTGACCGAGGTTGAGGAGCCTGAAGGCAAGGACTGCCAGCAGCACAGTGCTTACGATGATGATCTTTTTAACCACGTTTTTTGACATGAGGTACCTGTTCCCTGTAACTATTTTTCTGCAAAGATATGCCGGCCATAGCGGATGGTACCCAGAAGAGCAGCATCCCGCTGCAGGATGAGATGGACGGGTATGGATTCCATGAGTGAGATCATCTTTTCCTTTTGTCTGAAAAATTTGAGAAAGGAGTCAAAGGAGATCCGGGCCGCGATCCGGGGCAGAATTCCCCCTCCAATGAACAGTCCACCGGTGGAATAGGTCTTCAGGGCAAGGTTGCCGGCTTCGGCTCCCAGGATTTCCATAAAGAGCGAGAGGGTTCCGGCGCAGAGTGGACAGGCGGGTTTTCCGGTTGCTCCGGCCACGATGGGTGGTGTCCGGTCCGTTGCCTGCCGAATGATATCGAGCCGTGATGCATCCCTTGCGATATCCGTTGTTGAGAGAAAATCAAAGATATGAGGAATACCCAGGCCGGAACAGAGCATCTCGTAACTCACAGAGCTGTATCTGTTCTGCAGGAAGTGCAGGAGCTGCTCCTGCTCCCGGTTCAGCGGGGCAAAATCGCAGTGGCCTCCTTCTGAGCCGCGGGGGTGAAAACATGTCCCGGAACTGATGAGAAAGCCCTCGCCAAGCCCTGTTCCAGGAGCAATGACTGCCATGCTGCCGTCTGCCTCCCGCTGCCCCTGCTGAATGGTCTTGAGCTGACCGGGCCCCTTGAGTCCGGGGACCGCGCTGCAGAGTGCTGTGAG
>JAMOMO010000490.1 GCA_027067035.1 Desulfobulbaceae bacterium | reverse complement strand
AAAGGAAAAAATAATGACGAAAAAAAACTTGTTTCAGAATGAAACAATGAGACATCCGGAACAGTCCCCTGTGATGGGGGTACCGGAAACAGCAGACAGGGAAGAAATCCGGGCTGTGCTGAAACGAAAAGGTTTCACTGAGAAGCATTCAGTGCTCTTCAGCTGTGAAGGGAGAATTCTGGATAAAAAAAATCCTGGTCAGAATTCTCTCTGACCAGGATATGGACCTGCTCTCCTGTACTCTTCGGCTGGATCCTCTCAGACAACCATCAGTGGACGGTATCCTCTTCCACAGTTTGTATTTCAAGGGGTTCCTGAGGCTCCGGAGCGGCAACAGGAATACTGAAGGCATCCTGTACTGGAGTTATCTCCTCCTCCATGGTATCAGTCTGGGATTTAAGCATGGGGTCTATTGCATCCATCTCTTTCTCCACACGTTTGATATTTCCGAGAACCTTTTCGGTTATACCGACATCGGGATATTTGGTCAGGATATCCACAAGCTTTCTTCTCGACTCAAGGAGGAGTTTCTTTTTGGACTCTATGTCCGTGGTCTTGGTGAAACGGATAAAGAGATCAGCTGCCTTTCTCCGTTCCGCCCTTGCAGCAAGCAGAGAAACTTCAGCTATCTTGGCATCAGCCTTCAAGGCATAATCAGTATCAAGCATACTGGTTAATATCTCAATGGCATCATCATAGAGGCCTTTATCAATAAGGAGCAGAGCATCATTCCACTGCCGCTGCTGGGCCTGTATCTTCTCTATCTGCTTCTTTTCACGACTCACGGCTTCCGCCAGGGTGAGATCGTCACTCTTCTTTCGAACCTCAATCAGCTTCTCACCACTCAAGATATCTTCAGGAAGGGTCTCAAGTTTTAAAAGCGCATCCTGGAATTTTTCCTCGGCAGCCATGGCATCAACTTCCAGAAGAAAGTCTTCAAGCCACTTATCCGCCCTGGCCAGTGTTGAGGTCTTGATAATATCAACATTGGAGGATACGGGTGAATAGGGATAATCAGCCAGAAACTTATCGGCCTGCCACACAAGTTTATAGCCATCGCGCTGCGGACTGTAGCCAAGATAATTTCTCAGCAGCGATGAGTATTCCTGAAGTTCCGGACTGCCCACCTCGCTTCGTTCAAGGATTGAAAGCTGAAGGGTGGCCCAGTCTTCTATTTTTGCAAGATCACTATAGTCTTTGGATATCTCAAGATACTGCTCCTCTGCCTTTGCATAATCCCCTGATGCGGTATAAAGATCGGCCAGGATTTTACGCAAAGAGAGAATATCGGTACGCTGATCATCAGAGGATGACATCAGGTCGATGATTCCCTGGTACACGGCTGCCGCCTCATCCTCCTGATGCAGAGCCATGAGGGCATTTCCATAGGAGATACGGGTATTCAGATGAACCCTGTCCAGCTGATTTTCGGGGATCTGCTGCCACACCTGAACCACCTCTTCGAACTCATTGCTTCCTGCATAGCGTTCAATGAGGGTCTCAATCTGCGGCAGATCCGCTTTTTCACCACGCTGTTCCCAGCCTTCCCCCTTGTCGTCCCCGTTTTTCAGCAGCCTGCCACAACTGGATTCAAGGAAAGCAACATCCCGCTGTCCGAGTCTCAACACCTCACTTGTGGATATCTGGCTCTCCGAATCAAGGAAATCCTGCCGCAGCAGGGATTCATGGAGGCGATTATAACCGTTTAAGACCTTCTGGAGATCCCTGAAACAGCGAACCATCTCTTCAGAAGCCTCTTCGTCAAGGTCCATGACCACGGCCTGGTCATCCAGTTCCTTCCAGCGATCAAGTTTTCTTCCATATTCGAAAATCCGGTCTTTCACATATTGAATCTCCGGAAGTATGGTTCCATCCTCTCCCTCTCCAAATCCGGGGAGATCCTCTTCAGTATCACGTTCCATATACTGCTGGTCGCTGACACCCACCGGACGTGGCTGTACCACTGCCTTTGGACCCGGATCCTCAGTGGTCTCAAGTCGTGGTGCGGTGGTCATGGGGGTTGCAGGCGTTGCAATCCTCTTCTTGTCATAGACACAACCGGTGACAAGCAGAGAACAGCACAGAGCTATGGACAGAGTAGTATAACGAATTTTCATGGGTATTCTATGTTGAGTTAAAAAAATAACAGCGCAGTACAGCCCTCACACAATCGGGCTGATAAGCATGTTGTATCATAGAGAAGTGGAGAATTCAACATGGCTGTTCCGGGATTGTTACAAATCGCTCTCAATCAGTTTGGCACTGTCCCCCCAGAATGGTGCATAGTACCTGGATGCTTTAAAAGTGCCGTTTTCATAAAGCTCCCCAAAAGTCATGATTGAAGGAGTATCCCGATCATTATCATCCACCTCAACTATGGGTTCCAGAAGTCTGCCGCCTGCGACCCGGTCAACCCCCAGATTCAGCTGCCCGAGTTCATCGCGCAGCAGAGTCAGCCCATAGAAAGAGAGATCAACGGGATCCAGTTTGGCAGCATAGTCCTTTTCACGCAGAATAATGTTTACCAGATCCGTCCAGGCGGGTAATGCGCCCCCGGCTCCGGTGATACGCGTGGACTTGCGCCGCATGGAACGGTTATTGTCAAAACCGACATACACCCCCACTGAGTAACCGCCGTCAATCACCATTCCAGTACCGCCCATGGAGACAGCGGGAAGATAGCCAAAAAAGGAGGCATTTGTGTAATTATTGGCCGTCCCGGTCTTTCCAAGAAGGGGAATAACCAGATCCATGGCACCGGACTCCTCAAGACCTGCATCCGCCATTTTCGGCAGTCTGGCATGTTTCTGGGCATATCTTCCTGTACCAAATTTCACTGTATTTTCCAGAATCCCGCCAAGGGCGAGACGCTGCTCCGGCCCGAGCAGCTCTTTTCTTATCGGTTTTGCCTGATACACAACCTCTCCATCTGCCGTTTCAATACGATCCAGCACCGTCAGCAGATCTCTGTTTGCTCCGGATTTGTCTCCTGCAAAATACACGGTACCTGTCACCAGAGATTCATACAGACGCACCATCTCCAGCAGGGTAACCACATTGGAACCAAGGGGAAAAGAGAGGACCGGATCAAGCTGAGAGGAGATTCCCATCTCTTTCCCGTATTCCACGAGATACCGGAGCCCCACCATGACCCGAAAATCATGGACACCCGACAGGACATCTAGACTGTAGGGAGAAAGCATGGCGAGTCTCTGATACTCACGCTGCACCTGTTTTTCTACAAGAGCCAGAGCTTTGGAGGTCATGGTCCCGTCGAGGAGCACGGCACCCCAGAACTCCTTCCGGCCCTCTTCACTGATTCCTGAAAGATAGTCTTTCAACTGTCTCCGGTCGACCAGTGACTGCTCAGGCTTCAGATACTCCCTTTCGGTAAAAACATACTTCCGGAGAGTATTATCAAAGCAGAGGACAGAGGGCTGAGAGAAAAAGCCGATATCAAAGGGATCAGGGTCCACACTGCTCTGCAGCCTCTTTCTGTACTGCTTGAGCTGCTGCTGCCGCAATACCAGAGAGAGATAATTGATCCTGAGCAGTTCTTTGCGGAACTTCAGCTCTTTTATCTCGTTCTCCCTGGTCTCAATGTCTTCCAGGGAGCGGTCAATATCCTCCCGGAACTTTGTAAACTGCTGCCCATAATGCAGATTCTGTAACAGAGCATACTCGGCAACAAGATCTTCAAAGATAAAATCTGTTTCAAGGTCACGCACAGCATTGCGATAGGCGGCCTCCTGCAGGGTCGCCCGGCTCATTATGATACCATATTTATCCCTGATCCGGTTTCTGTAGAGAGTATACGGCTCTTCCCTGTTGTTTCGAATCCGTGGTGCCATCCCTACTCTGGCAGCGACTTCCTTAAACTCATCACTGGAAAGGCGATCGCAGAGATGATAGAGCAGCCAGACAGAGGCCAGGTTCTCAGACCTCACCCCCGCCCAGCTCATGGACACCTCTTCACTGCTGATACTATGATCCGGTCGTGGAAAATAGGGCTGTCCCTGAAAGACAAAGATATCCCTTTTGTTACTGAGAAGATCTGCTGCATTCCAGCCAAACTGCAGGGCTGCCGCAAAGAGATAGGGTTTAAAAGCCGATCCCATGGTTCTTCTGGCAGAAATGGCCCTGTTGAAAAAGCGGTTTTCCACACCACCGGCCATGGCTTTGATCATTCCGTGCTGCAGGATGAGAGCACCTCCCTGCATCTGGGGAAAACGCTCAAGGTCTAGACTTACAGCCCCGTCCGAAGCAATATTCCGGACACTGACCCACACCCTGTCACCAACCTGCAGCTGTTCAGTCAACAGTGGCAGATCACCGTCACCCACTTCGCTCCAGCGGTTTTTCTTCCACTTCACAAGTGCAGTCAATGTTCGCTGAAGCCCTTCTCTGTGAATGCTCCCGGTGCCCCGTTCACCACCGAGAGCAACGCTGTAGACAAGCGCATCTCCACCGACGGTATCGCCCTGGACATCTTTTATGGTCCCGAAGAGAAAGGCCCCCTTCCTGAGCTCCTGATCGCCCCGATAACTGCTTTTGGCAAGCTCCCTCTGGACCTCTTCACGGTTATAGCCGCGCAGCCTCACATCAAGCCGCGACAGCTCATGGCGGAGAGAATAGAGGGTGTTTTCCTGTAACCCTTTATCAACACTGGTAATCACCCGAACCCCGGCAGTTGCAAGGTTGGAGATCCCGTGCTCTTCCAGGGCCTCCGTCACCTCTTCGGTGGCAACGGCATCTTTCACCATCTCCATCACATAATCCAGTGCATAGCCAACCTGCCCCTCGGTAAAGACAATATCGGTCGCCAGCGCCTCATCGTACTCTTTCCGGCTTATCATCCCCAGCCGCAACATCTGTTTGAGAACATAGGCCATGCGGATCTTCACCCGTTCCCGGACCTCTTTTTTCGCTGATGCCGATTTCCGGTTAAAGGGATTATAATAGTTAGGACGTTTGACACTCCCGGCAATAAAGACACTTTCAAGCAGACTCAGGTCTTCGACTTTTTTATCAAAGTAGTATCGCGCGGCCACTCCCAGACCATGACCGTTGCCACGAACATAAAACTGGTTGCAGTAAAACTCGAAAATCTTCTCCTTGGAATAATGATATTCAAGACGCAGGGCATAGAGCAGTTCCTTGAG
>JAMOMO010000489.1 GCA_027067035.1 Desulfobulbaceae bacterium | reverse complement strand
GTCAGCTAACCCTCCACAACCACACTCCATGCAGCCAAGCGACTTACCATCTCCTGCCAACCGCATCTCCTGTCCCCGGTGCGGCAATGACCAGGAATTTTTTGAAGTGGCGGAAAATGCCATCATCACCACCCTTTACACTCAGAATGACGATGGGAGCTTCACCCCGCAGGAGGACAGTTCACAGGTTCTCGGTGACATCAAGCTGATCTGCGGCCAGTGCCAGAAAGACCTCTCCATGTTCCAGCAACGCTTCTCGGAAATGCTCTTTTGACTGTCCGTTCCCGCCGCATAATCAACAGCAACCGGGAACTTCAGGAACCTGGGCTGGAAGCCGCCTCCGGCGATATCATCTGCTGCCGGCTGCGCCTGAAATATGAGGAGGAGCACCTGCTCCTTGATCTTGTGGAACGCGGGGTAATCCTTATTCCCTCCGCCACATCACAGCTTGCATCCCGTTCCAAGACATTTCAGGCGCGAATCCTCGCCCCGTTTATGATTCCACACACCAGGGTCATCTATGACATCCATGGACTCCTTGAAACCGTCTCCCTCTATGGCCGCAACAATATAGAAAAAGTTGTCCTGAAACATGACAGGAAGAATGCGGGTCTTGGCATCCATCTCTTCAGGGATATTGAAGATGTCTACACCCAGGCTGCAAACAATGTGCTGCCCTTCCCCTTTGTCCTGCAACCCTTTGTTGAGGGCAGTCGCGATGTACGGGTAATCATCATCGGCACCTACATTGAGGCCTATGAACGCAGCAACCCGGACAACTTCCGCAACAATCTCCACTGCGGAGGAAATGCCGACCCTGTCTCCCTGAGTCCGGAACAGCTCGATTTCTGCCGGCGGATTATGGAAAGGGGCGGATTCCCCTATGCGCATCTGGATCTGATGCTCACCGGAGACAATGAGACATATCTTGCCGAGATCAATCTACGGGGTGGAATACGAGGGGCTGCCATTGACCCCGGAAGCTACAGGGATAAAGTGCGGGCGCTGGAGAACAGACTGCTTGAGGCCGTAGTCTCTGAAAGAGAATAAGATACCTCAACAGAGCTCTTCTGCAGTATAAGATCTGTTTCACTCTCCGCGGTACACACAAAAAAAAAGGCGTTACCCTCAAGGAGGATAACGCCTTTTTTTACTCTTAAACCGTATTCAGTTATGAATTATACACAACCAGTAGGTTTAGGAAGACCAGCCATCTTACAGGCGCCTTTACCAGGTCCTGAGGGGAAGAGCTCGTAGATTCTTTTCAGTGGGAACCCTGTGGTCTTGGAGAGGATACGTACCATTGGAGCAATACCGTTCTTTCTGTAGTACTCACGAAGGGCATCAATTACTTTGTGATGCTCGTCGGTAAGCTCATCAATACCTTCAACACCTTTTACGTAATCAATCCAGTCATCATTCATATCGTCCATGCCGTTAAGCAGGAATCCATCTTCATCACAGTTGTAGGTATTACCGTTGTGTTCTATTGTAGGCATTTTATTCCTCCGTAAAAATATTGTTTAGTGGCTTTCACCGTTTCTGATTCTCTTTCTAAAGCAGTGGTAGCCTAATTACTACAGACGCAAAACTTTGTCAAGTGAATGAGCAATCATTTTACATGCAGCAGAGTACAGCATATGTCACCATAAATCTGTACTTATTTGCCGAAAATTGCCGCTCTATCAGTAAAATAATTACATTTGATCAATGAAACAGTTAGATAGCTTTTCACTCTTTCCCGCCTTTCATCCCCAGCTGAAAAACAGCTCCTGATGCAGCTGAATTGAAAAAAACCCCATTAATGGAGATCTGTGCTCCCTGAATACTGTTTTTTCTTGCACTGCACTCCCAGAAAAGGTAGATTTTCCTCAATTCAAATTCTGCATTCCAAAGAGAGCAAGTCTGAATTTTTCCAGATACAAACAACTGAAACAACATTCTATTTATTCACCATACAGAATCCATTAACACGACCTCCACTGAGAACCCAATATGCTGCAAATTTTTCGTGACAAATCCCAATCCACCTTTATTCAAGCCATTGTCCTGGTCATAGCCCTTGTTTTTATCTTCTGGGGAGTCGGGGCCAACATGATGGACAGCAGGGAAGCGGCCATTGTAGTCAATGACGAGGAGATCAGCTTTCAGGAGTATCAGCGGCTCTATGACCAGCTGCTCTCAAACTACCGTCAGCAGCTTGGCGGTGTGGTTCCCGAAGAACTGCTCAAAAGCATGGGACTCTCCGAACAGGTGAAAAGCCAGCTCATCCAGCAGGCCCTGCTTCGTCAGGGAGCCGCGGCCATGGGCCTTATGGTTTCCGCTCCGGAAGTTCAGAAACATATCCAGGAGATGGTACAGTTTCAGGAGAACAACAGCTTTAATATGGAGAAGTATAAGGCAATACTGGCATCAAACCGGCTCACCCCGCACAAATTTGAGATCGCCCAGCGCACTGACATGCTGGCCAGCAAAGGGGTAAAAGCCATTGGCAGCTTTGCCACAATAGTTACGGAAGCTGAGATCAATGATATCTACCAGCAGGTAAAAGAGACCATAAGCCTTCAGTTCACCAGGATATCCCCCGCCGATTTTATCGACAAGGTAAGCATCAACGAAGATGAACTTGCAAAATGGTTTGAGCAAAACAAAAACAACTACAAAACCGCCACCAAAATAAAACTGAAGTTTCTCTCATTTCCTCTCAACGCTGACGACGACGGCAGCGGAACTGCTTTTCAGAAAGCAAATGACGCCTATGAAGGAATCATTGCTGCCGGCAGTCTTCAGGAATTTGCAAAAGCTCACCCTGACGCCGTCATAGAGGAAACTGAATTCTTTTCCCGCGCCACCCCTCCTGAAAATCTTGACAAAGATGCATCTGTCCTTGATACCGCGTTCACATTAAAGGCAGGAGAGCTCAGCTCACTGATCGAATCCCCTGCCGGTTACTCCATCCTCTTTGCCGAGGCCATACAGGCTCCCGAGATCCCTCCTTTCAGTGACGTCAAGGAACAGGTAAGCGAAGACTACAGACTGTATCGCTCAAAAGTCCTTGCCGGTGACAAAAGCAGGGAGATCCTGAAGACCCTTCAGGACGGTTCCACCATGCTTGCTGAAGTTGCGGTGAAAGAGGGGCTCAGTGCAGAAGAAGTTACACTCTCCCGCTCATCACAAGGTGCGGAGACCAAAGGATTCCCGCCAAGTCTTATCAGTGATATCTTTTCACTCAATGCCAGTAAACCTCTTCCCGACGAAGCCGGCAAAGTCGGTGAAACCTTTTACGTTTACGAATTTACCGGAAGGACACTTCCGGACCCGGATTCAATATCGCAGGAGGAAAAAGAGCTGTACCAGACACAGATCCTCAACGCCAAACAGGAGCGGCTCCTCATTGCCTGGATTCGCCATCAGGAAAAGGCTGCTGAAATCTACACCAACAAAAACATCCAGTAGAGAACGCGGGACAGGGCTGCGCTGCCAGAAACACCCGTTTCATTCCTGTCCTGACCTGACCTTCCTGTTTTTCAACAGAATTCTCCTGATTCCTTCGTGGGAGAACTTCAGTCCATGCTGCGCCTTCATCTTTTTTGCTATATCCCGATATGACCAGCGATCTTCCTTGAGACTGACCATTTCATCAATAATTGACTGCTGCTTGTTATTCTGACACAGCCTGCCATCGCCTGAGACCTGAAACCCGTAGGGAACCGGTCCCCCCAGGTACTTCCCCTCCTCTTTGCGACGCGCCTTTCCCGCCCTGATTGCAGCTGAGTGCCCCATGGTGTCATGGTTCACCGTCAGCGCCTCACATATTTTGCGGACAAGAGGGGCAATCCCCTGTGAAACCACGAGCCTCCGCTCTGTTTCATGCACCAGATCACCATCGAGATCCACGCAAAAAAGGGACACGCCCTTTGCCTTCAGGGTGTCCAGCAGGGCAAGGGCCTGTTTGGGACTTCCCAGTACCCACATGGCTTTCAGAGTTATAATGCTGTCCCCATCGGCCACATTATCCAGGAGGCGTTTCCCCTCGGTTCGCTCCTGAAAGATACTGCTGCCGGCAAAGGACTCCTCAACCAGAAGTTCCTCGCACACCTTTCCCATTCCCCTGGCATACTCCTCAAGCTCACGCTGCTGCCGTGCAAGGGAAATCAATTGGTCGCGCTCCACATCCAGAAAAATATACCCTATCGTCGTCATCACTTCCCCCCTTAAGCAATGTGGCGGGTCCCCTCGGGGACAAAACCGTCAACTTCACATCTCGAAACTGACACCATGACAACTATACTACGATCAATCGAGCCACGGTGGCAAGTATTCTTTTATTTTCTGACACTTTTTTTCTCAAACATCCCGAGCGCAGGATCTTCTTTTGTTTCTTCGTGATACATGATATAATAAGGAGTTTATTTAATCCTGTACGCACAGGCTCAATGGTTTAACTCTTTCGGGGGCTAGGCTTTAACACGTAGCACCTACATAATATTAACATGCCAGACCCTAGCAGCGAATTACTCCAGCATTACGACAAACTCACGCCCTTTGAGCAGACCCTTCTTCAATTCCAGTCAATTGTTTACGAACCTGCCCATACAACGCTTATTGTAAACTGCCTGCGTAAACTCGACATTCGCAGCCCACGGGGAAACCGTCCCACGGCTGCCAATCTGAACCACTATTTCTCAAAATTCCAGGAAGTCGGTCTTCTCACCGACGAACGCCAGTGCTCGCCACTCCTGGTGGAGAAATTAAGCCGCATATCTGTTGAAAACGGTACATTCCAGACCTATGCAAAGGTTATTCGCAAAGAGGCTCCCGTCTCCTATTACTACGGGAAATGGACCACCCGCTGCTGGCGTGCCATGCGTGAAATCCGCATTGGCATCTACACCCAGAACTTTGATGTCATAGATGATGCCCTCGAATTCCTCTCTGGCCAGTGCCGTGATATTCTCTCCCCGCTGCCACCCACAGTACAGGTTACCACCAGTCCCTTTGATCCCGTCTGGTTCAGAAGTCTTGCCCCTTCATTCCAGTTTTTTCTGCTCGATACCATTCTGCGTTACGAGCTTGCCACACTGAATTCATACCCGGAAATACTCACCTACCTCCAGGAGGAGACTGGAATAGAGGACTTAAGTGTCGACGAGAAACTCCCTTTT
>JAMOMO010000488.1 GCA_027067035.1 Desulfobulbaceae bacterium | reverse complement strand
AAGAGATCGTCATCACTGCTTTGCGCAGTGTTGTCTTCGGGAAGAAGAGAAATGTTGTCGCCGCTCTGTCCCATGGGCATGTCCGGGATATTCTCCGCCACCACATCCATTTCATTAACTGTTACTTCCTGAGCTGCCACAGTGTGGCCTGACAGAAGGAGTGCTGCACAAAATAAAGAAAGTAGATGTTTCATGGCCATTTTAATGTATTAGAGTGTTAAGAGGAACTGTTCGGCACTGAAAAATGATACACAAAAAAAAGCCCTGTATTGTTTTGAATACAGAGCTTGGATTTTTGAAAAAAGAAAACCCCGTTAAAATGTGGAACGGCTTGCATAACTGGACCCGTTCCCGGCACCGGGAGCCGGCATTCCTGCAAAGCGGGGCCCTGTTGCAACAGGGGTATATGCCTGGGTGTCGGCCACCTGGTCGCCACACTCAACAACACTCTTTTTGAAGGCTGCAACAACGATGATTTCGGAGATGCCGTTGTTGTCGGCTGCAAGCTTGATATCATCTCCGTTTGCACCGGAGCAGTAGAGCGCCTTGAGCAGATTCTGCGGATTAAGGTCGGTGAGTTTCAGACCTTCCTCCACGATGGCTTCAGGAGTTTTTCCCTGTTCAAGGGCTTTGGGTACGGCGACTTCAATCCCTTGCGTCTGGAAGTTTTTTGAAAAATCCTCTATCCAGTCGGCAAAGACCGGAGAGGCGACGAAAACGCCCAAGAGTACTGATATGATTAACTTCTTCATGGTGGGCTCCTGCTATATTATTCCTTTTGACTCTGAAAATAGTTCAATTATGTCGACAATATAAGAATGTCTTTTGGCTAAGTCAATAGGTAAATATACCCAATTTTGCTGTCTTAGGAGCTGAAAACGAAGAAAAAACGAAGCATTCGACATATTTGTCGAAGAAGCAGCGTTTTCTTTTTTTTGATGACGATTCTCAGAAATTTTGTATATATTTTTATTCTCTGGTAGCTCTTTTCTGAACTATTGGCTATCTAATCTGACAGGTGGTCTTTTCAGGCGCGATGAAAGTGTTTTTGTGAGCTGACAGGTGGTGTTGGGTTTATGATATGAAAGAAATGGGTAAGTCGCTGGAAGGACTGGCGCTTCTTCTTCCTCAGTTGAGCAGGCAGCGAGGCTGGGAGGAACAGCTTGATCTCCATTCAATTTTTGTAAACTGGGAGGATCTCCTTGATAAAGAGATCTCCGGGCACTGCCGACCGCTGAAAATTGTTAAAAAGGTGCTCTGGATTGAAGTTGAAAATTCTGCCTGGATGCAGCAGTTTCAGTATCAGACAGTTTTCATACTGGACGAGTTGAATAAATCATTGAAACGTACCCGCCTGCAGGGCCTGCGTTTTTGTGTTGCTGAAAAAAAAGAGGGTGATGAGGCGGAAGCCGAGCCGGTACTGCGATATGTTCAGCCAGCGCCCGAGGATGTTGCGGCATTTGAATCGTGTACTGAATCCATCCCTGACAAAGATGTGAGGGATGCCCTGCTGCGTTTCTGGTATCTTTCCCAGGCCTGTAAAAGAGAATCCTGAACCTGTATCGGCTTTGTGGCTTTTCTCTTCAAAGTCGTGAGTTGTTGCCATGAAAACAACAAAACTAACATGCGGAAAAGTATTTACCTCCCCCCGGACGCCCATTGCTGCGGGAAAATGATCCACAACCACGAAAACAGATAACTTACTATTATGCTTTATAATAATGTTTTAGAGGCCATCGGCGGAACCCCTCTTATACGGGTAAATCGCCTGAACAACAGCGCTATCCCCGTGTACGCCAAGCTCGAATCCTCCAATCCGGGCGGGTCAGTGAAGGAGCGGATCTCACTCTCTCTTATTGAGGCAGGTGAGGCCAGTGGCGATTTGACTGAAGATAAGATTGTTCTGGAGGCCACCAGTGGCAACACCGGTATCGGTCTTGCCATGGTCTGTGCCGCCAAGGGCTATCGCTGTGTTCTGGTGATGCCCGAATCCGCATCTCTGGAACGAAGGCAGATCATGCAGGCCTATGGGGCAGAAATCCTGCTCACTCCCGCCAACCGCAGTACCGACGGTGCCATCGAAAAGGCCTACGTCATGGCCCGTGAACATCCGGAGCGCTATTATCTCACCGATCAGTTCAACAATGCTGCCAACTGGGATGCTCACTATCAGAATACGGCTCCGGAAATATGGGAACAGACCGGGGGCAAAGTGACCCATGTGGTGGCCACCCTTGGCACATCCGGAACCGTTATGGGACTGTGCAAATGGTTCAGTGAGCACCATCCCGAGGTGAAAATTGTTGCTGTTGAGCCGTATCTTGGCCATAAAATTCAGGGCCTGAAGAACATGAAGGAGTCTTATAAGCCGGGGATATTTGACAAATCTCTGCCGTCTTCCATCGTGAATGTGGAAGATGAGGATGCCTTTCGTATGGCCCGGCTCCTTGCGCGAAAAGAGGGATTGCTGGTGGGTATGAGCAGCGGCGCGGCAATGTCCTGCGCACTGAAGCTGGCAGAAGAGCTTGAAGACGGTTTTATTGTCACAATCATTCCCGACGGCGGGGAGCGATATCTTTCAACCCCGCTGTTCACCAGAAAAAACGAGGTGACTGAAAAAAAATCGGGCCTCTGCTTTTTTAACACTCTGACAAAGAAAAAAGAGCCGTTCCGTCCCCAGCAGGAAAAGAAGGTCAGCTTCTACACCTGCGGGCCCACCGCCTATGAGCCCGCTGATCTGTCACTGTGCCGTCGGCTCCTTGTCTCGGACCTCATCACCCGTTACCTGGAACACAAGGGCTATGAGGTGAACTCGTGTATGAACTTTACGGATCTGGATGACAACACCATTGAAGGTGCCATCAGGACCGGTAAGTCCCTTGATGAATTCACCTCCCGTTATATCGATGGTTTTATGGAGGATATTGATGCCCTGAACGTGAAACGGGCCACCAATTATCCGCGGGCCTCGGATCATGTCGCTGATATGATAGAGATAACCCACGAACTGCTGCATAAGGGCTTTGCCTATGAAAAGCATGGCTCCATCTATTTTGATATCTCGAAATTCAAGAAATACGGGCGTTTGTCGGGTATTGATCTGGGCAAGATTAAACTGGGCCGGACAGTTGATCTTGATAACTATGAAAAGGATAACCCGCGTGACTTTACCCTGCTGAAGCGTTCCACCCTGGCGGAGCTGAAGGAGGGGATATTTTATGAGACGGACTGGGGAAATGTACGACCGGGCTGGCATATTGAGTGCTCCGCCATGTCCACCAAATATCTTGGCGAGACCATGGATGTGCACACAGCCAGTCGCAACCTGATCTTTCCGCACCATGAAAATGAGATCGCCATTGCCGAGTCCCTCACCGGGAAACCCCTGGCCAGGTACTGGCTGCACTCTGAAATGCTCCTTGTGGACGGTAAAAAGATGTCGGCCGAGGCCGGTAATGTGGTGACCCTGAAAGATGTGCTGCTGCGTGGTTTTACGGCGCGTGATGTACGCTTCATGCTGCTCTCGGTGCATTACCGCAAACCCATTAATTTCTCATTCAGGCGGCTGATCAATGTGCGCACCGCGCTGCGCCGTATCGATGAATTTACCTGCAAGCTGCTCTGTCTGCCGCCCGGAAAACCGCATCCGGAAGTTGCAGCCTATGTGTCCGCCATGGAGGAACAGTTCTTTTCAGCCATGGATGATGATCTTAATGTCTCAAGGGCGATGGGAGCGGTCTACAAGTTTATCAAGCGTACCAATCCGATTCTCCATGTGAATCATCTTGATGGTGATCAGAAAAAATATATCCTTGAGAGTCTTGGCAGGATTAACGAAATTCTCCAGATTTTCCGCCTTAAAGGCTGCCCGCTGGCACCTGGAGTGAATGCCATTATTCAGCGCCGGGAAGAGGCGCGGCAGGGTAAAGACTGGAAGGCGGCCGATGAGGCGCGTGATGAACTTATCCGTCAGGGGATTCAAATTATTGATACGGCCACCGGTCCTGTCTGGAAACCCGTGGATAAAGAATGGAGTTGATTTTTTGTTATCTATATTTTATAGACTCCATATCATGCGCCAGTAGCTCAGCTGGATAGAGCAACGGCCTTCTAAGCCGTAGGTCACAGGTTCGAACCCTGTCTGGCGTACCATGCATTTTCAACGGGTTGCAGATTTTTCTGCAACCCGTTTTTTTTTGACCGGGGCCTGGTCTAGGCCGTCAGTTCATTGATGGTTCGTGAAAGTTCTTTCAGTATGTAAGGTTTTACAAGTGCGGCACAAAATCCGTATTCAGCGTATTTTGCCATGACCGGGTCGTTCGAGTAGCCGCTGGAGACAACAACCCGGGCGGTGGGGTCAAGGGCCAGTATCTCTTTCACGGTATCTTTTCCACCCATTCCTCCCGGGATGGTCAGGTCCATGATGACGATATCAAATACCTCTCCCGCCTCCATAGCCTCCCGGTAGAACTGAATGGCTTCTTCGCCATGTCTGGAGAGGGTGACTTCATGACCGAGCAGGCTGAGCATATCCTTTGAGACCTGCAGGACCATCTCTTCATCATCCATCAGCAGTATCTTTGCATGATACGGCTGGGCCGAGGTGACAACGTTTTCATGGCTCACAGTCCGTGTCTCCTGTGATGCAGGGAGGAAAATTGTGAAGGTGGAGCCACTGCCGGGGCTTGAGTCAACGCTGATGTGGCCGTTGTGCTTCAGGATGATGGACTGGGTGATGGCCAGTCCGAGTCCGCTGCCTTCCTTTTTTGTTGAGTAGTAAGGGTCGAAGATCTTCTCCATGATCTGGGGGGACATGCCGATACCATGATCTTCTATGGATATTCTGACAAATTTCTCCTCCCGGATGGTGGCGGGAAATGGATGATTCCCGTCGTGAACATTTTCCGCTGTTATGGTGATTGTGCCGCCGTCAGGCATGGCGTGGCTGCCATTGATCACAATGTTCTGGATGACCTGACTGATCTGTCCCTTGTCAATTTCGACCAGCCACAGGTCATCGGGTATGATGAAACGGCAGGCAACCTTGTCTCCGTGAAGGACGAAGTTGGCCGAGTCTCTGATCACCGCATCCAGTGAGGAGACTTCTTTTACGGGATCGCCGCCCCGCGCGAAGGTGAGGAGCTGCTGGGTGAGATCCTTTGCACGA